>JAATFK010000408.1 GCA_015655225.1 Solirubrobacterales bacterium
AGGTCGTTGTCGATCGTCTTCGGCACGCCGACGACGGGGATCCCCAGCTCCTCCTGCACGCGCCGGGTGATCATCATCGTGTGCTCGCCGCCGATCGCGATCACCGCGTCGAGCGGGTCGGCCGCCTGCGCGGCGTTGACCTTCTCGACGCCCCGATCCTCGCGGAACGGGTTGTAGTTCGAGGTCGAGAGGATCGTGCCGCCGAGGTGGAGGATCCCGGAGATCGCCTGCCCGTCGAGCGTCATGTGCTCGCGCTCGGCGAGGCCGCGGTAGCCGCGCCGCAGGCCGACCGGCTCGTGGCCGTGCGTCAGCAGCCGCCGCGCAGCGGCGCGGATCACGGCGTTCAGTCCCGGGCAGTCGCCCCCGGCGGTGAGGATTCCGACGCGCATCGACGCGCCAGCGTAGCGGCAAGCGCGCCATCCCGCCAGGGGTCGGCACGCCTCCGTAACGGGGCCTCCGTAGAATCGCCGCCGTTGCTCGTCTCCGACCTCACCAGCCACGGGGCGTCGCACTGAGACGTGGTCTTGTCATTGCGGTCGCGTGCCTGCTGCTGCTCCTCCTGATCGCCGGCTGCGGGTCGAGCAGCGAGAAGGACGGGGGCGTCGTCCACGGCAGTCGCCTCGCGATCTACACGTCGGTCCCGCTGCAGGGCCCTGACCGCGCGGTCTCGATCGACGTCGTGCGGGCGGAGCGCCTGGCGCTGACCGAGCACGGCGACAGAGCCGGTCGCTATCAGCTGCAGCTCGTCCAGCTCGACGCCTCGACGCCGAAGACGGCGCCGCCGAAGGCCGGCCCGCTCGATCCCGCGCAGGTCTCGAAGAACGCGCGCACGGCGGCGAAGGACCCCGACACGATCGCCTACCTGGGCGAGAGCGACTCGGGCTCCTCGGCGATCTCGATCCCGCTCCTGAACGAGGCCGGGATCCTCGAGGTCAGCCCGCTCGACACGGCGATGGAGCTGACGACGAGAACGCTCGCGATCCCCGGCTCGCCGGTCAAGTTCTACCCCAACATGAAGGAGGCCGGACGGACGTTCGCCCGCGTCGTCCCCGACGACGTCGTCCAGGCCGCCGCGCTCGCGCTCTACATGCACCAGGAGGGCGTCAGGAAGCTCGCGGTCCTGACCGACGACGACACGAACGGGTTGCCGCTCGCGGCGACGATGGAGGCGGCCGCGAAGGCGCAGGGGATCGCGGTCGTGCCGAGCGAGGACGCGATCGATGCGCACAAGATGAACCAGTCGAAGCCGGTCAGAACGCTGCTCGCCAGCGGCGCCGACGCGGTCTTCTTCGTCGGCTCCACACGCCCGGGCGTGGTGGCGCTCTGGAGAGCGATAGCTGCGGCCGCCCCGTCGCTCAAGATCTACGCGCCCAACTCGGTCGTCGACGCGCCGTTCATCGCCGCGATCGGCAGCGCCGGCGCGCAGACGCGCGTGACGCGCCCGGCGCTGGCGCTGGGCGACTACCCGCCGGCGTCGAAGAGATTCGTCGCCGACTACACGCACGCCTACGGCGCCGCGCCGGTCCCGGAGGCGCTCTACGGCTTCGAGGCGATGCGCGCCGTGCTGGACGCGATCGACCGCGGCGAGGCGGGCGCCGGCAACCGGCCGCTGACGCGGCCCGACGTGACCCGCGCGTTCTTCCACACGCAGGCGCACGGCACGGTCCTCGGCGACTACGACATCACCCCGAGCGGCGACACGACGCTGCGCCAGTTCGGCGCCTACCGCGTCGCCGGGCGCCAGCTGCGGTTCGTGCGGCCGCTCGACGTGCCGGCACCGGCAGCCGCCGGCTAGGCAGCGGCCCGGGTTGCGGGCGCGGTCCCCGCGAGCTGCTGCGTCAGGAAGAGCGCCGCCCGTTCGAGCGCCCGGTCGGCCTCGTCGAGCACGCCGGCGTACGTCTGGAAGACGTGCGGTGCGTCGGCGGTGACGTCGAGGATCACGTCCACGCCGGCGTCGCGCGCGCGTCTCGCCCAGCGGGTCGAGTCGTCCAGCAGCAGCTCGTTCGTCCCCACCTGCAGGAGCGTCGGCGGGAAGCCGCTGGGGTCGGCGAGCGTCGCCGGCGAGAGCAGCTCCTGGCGCGGGTCCGCGCCACCCACGTAGAGCCGCCCGCTGCCCTCCAGGCTCTCCCGCGTGAAGATCGGGTCGAGGCCGGCCTTCTCGTCGATGCTCGCGCCGCTGCGGGTGTAGTCGAGGCCGGGGGAGAAGGCGACGAGCGCGGCCGGCATCGGCAGCCCCTCGCGGCGGGCGGCGAGCAGCGTCGTGATCGCGTGGCCGCCGCCGGCGGAGTCGCCGGCGAGCACGATCGCGGCAGGATCCTCGCCGCCCTCGAGCAGCGCGCGGTAGGCGGCGAGCGCGTCCTCGATCCCGGCCGGGAACGGATGCTCGGGAGCGAGCCGGTAGTCGGGCGAGTAGGCCCGGCAGCCGGTGCGCACCACGAGCTGGGCGGTCAGGCACAGCTCCGTCTCGGGGGAGCCGACGACGTTGCCGCCGCCGTGGAAGAAGAGGATGGTGCCGGGCCGCGACGCGCCGGTCGGCTCGACCAGCAAGGTGCGCAGGCCGCCCAGCTCCACCGCGGTCGTGCGGGTGCCGTCGGGCACCAGCATCTGGCTCATCAGCGCCGCATAGCCGGCCCGCTGCTGCTCGATCGTCCGGGGGCCGAGGACGGGCGGGAGATTGCGCAGCTGGGAGTCGATCGATCTGAGCTGCTCTCTGGACATGCAAGTGCCTCCACCAGTTGGTTGCCGCTACAGTATATGCCATGGCAACTAAAGCACGGCAGCCGAACTCGGTCAACGCGGCCTTCTTCGACGACCTCGTCCGCTGCGAGACGCGCATCTACAACGGCCTCAACGACGCGCTCCGCGAGGCGCACGGGATCGTCACGTCGCAGTTCGAGTTCCTGCGCTTCCTCCGCGACCACGACGAGCCGCGCGTCGCCGACATCGCGGCCGCGGCGGCGATCGGCGTCGGCGCGGTCAGCAAGAGCATCGACCGCCTGGAGGCCCGCGGCCTCGCCGCCCGGCGGCCGAACCCGAACGACCGCCGCTCCGCGCTGCTCGCGTTGACCGACGAGGGCCGCGCGCTGGCCGACGCGGCCGAGGCGACCTTCGCGCGGTGGCTCGCCGAGCACGTCGCCGGCGCCGTCGGTTCCGAGCGGCTGGCCGAGGTCGCGCGGACCCTGGCGACGCTGCGCGCCGCGCTGGAGCGTCAGGGCGTCGGGACGCCGACCGGCTAGCCGCGTGCCCGACGCGCCCGCCCGCGGGACGCCGACCCGCGCGCTAGCCGAGCGCGTCGGTCAGCGCCTCGCCGAGGTCGGGGTGGAGGAAGCGGTGGCCGAGCGCGAGCGCCCGCGCCGGCACGGCCCGCTGGCCGGTCGTGACGATCTCCTCCATCTCGCCGTAGAGCAGCTTCAGCGCGAAGCGCGGGACGGGCGCGATCGCGGGACGGTGCAGCGCGTGCCCGAGCGCCTTCGAGAACGCCGCGTTCGTGACCGGCTCCGGCGCGGTCGCGTTGACCGGCCCACTCCACGCCTCGCCACCGTCGAGGGCCGCGAGGTAGAGCGCGACCACGTCGTCCCGGTGGATCCACGGCAGGTACTGGCGGCCGCCGGCGACCGGACCGCCGACGCCGAGCTTGAACGGCGGCAGCATCTTCGCGAGCGCGCCGCCGTCGGCGTCGAGCACGACGCCGGTGCGCAGCCGCACGACCCGCACGCCGAGCGGCTCGGCCGCCTGCGCCGCGCGCTCCCAGGCGACGCAGACCTGCGCCGCGAAGTCGTCTCCCGGCGCGGTCGTCTCGTCGACCAGCTCGTCGCCGTGGGGGCCGTAGTAGCCGGACGCGGAGGCGCAGACGAGCGCCGCGGGGCGCGGCTCGGCGGCGCGCAGCCCGGCGACGAGGTTGGCGGTGCCGGTCTCGCGGCTGGCGAGGATCCGCTGGCGCGAGGCGTCGGTCCAACGCTGCGCTAGGTTCTCCCCGGCGAGGTGGACGACCGCGTCGCGGCCGGCGAGCGCGTCGGCCGGTGCCGGCTCGTGGAGCAGGTCCCAGCCGATCGCCTGCACTGCGCCGAGGTGGGAGCGTGC
>JAATFK010000546.1 GCA_015655225.1 Solirubrobacterales bacterium
AACGCCGGAGCGTAGGCGTAGTCGGCCGCCAGGCTCGCCGTGCCCGAGACGACCCGCGGCGGCGTGAACGCGGCCGAGGCGACCGCGGGCGCGGCGGCCATCGACGCGACGGCGGCGAGCGCCGCGACGGCGACTCGCGGCGGCATGCGGTGCGCGCGGCTCATCGGATCTGCACCCGCTCGCGCCAGCGGCCGGCGTTGCCGACCTTGTCGACGCTGCGCACGATGACCACCACGCGCATCGATCTCTTGTACCGGTGCTTGATCGTCGCCTTGCCCTTCACGACCTTCGTGTGGTCGCCGAAGTCGATCCGCGTCGACGCCGTCTTCAGGCCGGAGGCGCCGTCATGGACTCTCACCTGGATCGTCCGGTGGGCGAGCTTGCGGATCGTCACCTGCGGCGGGTTGACGTCCAGCTTCAGCTCGCTGTCGTTGCTGGGCGTCTGCTGGCCCGAGCCGTCGGTCGCGATCACCTGGACGTCGTGCGCGCCGTCGCCGAGCGCCCGCGCCTTCAGCAGCAGGCTGCGGGTCGTCAGGCCGCGCGCCTCGACGACGCCGTCGATCACGACCGAGTAGGTGACCGAGCTGCTGATGCTCGCGCTGCCGCCCCAGGTGATCTTCGCTTTCGCGGCGGGCACCCAGTCCTGCGGCGCCGCCGCGCTGAACGGCGCCGGCGTCGAGTTCGACATCGAGGCGAGCACCTGCGACTGCTCCGGGGAGCCCTGCCGGAACGCGACGAGCGCGTCGCCACGGTCGGACTGGCCGACCGAGAGGCCGTCGAGCGGACCGCTCAACGGCGCGCTGAGGACGCCGGTCTGCCATCTCCTGTTCGGGAAGTCCTGGCGGATCCCGACGACCGGCAGGCCGTTCGGGGTGACGGTCTGCCACGCGACGACGCCGCCGCCGGCCGGGTCGTGCGTGATCAGCGCCGGGTCCTGTGCGCCCGTCGCGAACGTGGCGGGCGCGCCCGTGCTGTCGTCGTCGCCCGAGGCGGTGCGCACGGTGCCGTTCGCGGTGTAGCCGACGCGGAAGTTGCCGTCGTCGTCGAGCGAGACGCTCGGGACGCCGATCGTGGCCGCGCTGTCGAGCAGCGTCGGGCCGGCGAACAGCGCCGCGCCGCTGTCGGTCGAGACCGGCATCGAGTTGAGGAAGATGCTCGGGAGCTTGAGCGGCGACCCGGCCCCGCCGCTCAGCCGGAACGCCGCGCGGACCTCGTCCAGCTCGTTGGTGGAGACCGCGGGCGCGTCCGCGTCCGTCGTCACGGGCGCGCCGTTCAGCGTCATCGGGCTGACCGAGAGGACGTTGCCGGGAGTCGCGCCGAAGAGGCGCCGGCCCCAGATGCGGGCGACGCCGTCGATGCTCGGCTCCTGCCACAGCACGACGCCGCCGGTGCCGGCGGAGTCGATCGCGACGACCGGCGCGTTCGCCGCGGTCGGCTTGCGCATCGTCACCTGTCCGCCGGTCAGGCGGTTGACGGCGCCCAGCGAGGACCAGGTGAGGCCGTTGAAGCGGGCGACGCGCACGTCGACCAGTTCGTCGCCGGTGCGCATCGGCGTGATGCCGCTCGTGTCTCCCGGTCCGAGCGCGTTGGTCACGACCCGGTAGGCGACGTAGGCCGAGCCGTTCGGAGCCATCGCGACCGACGGGTAGGCCGCCGTCCCGTCGCCGATGTCTCTCGGGTCGATCTGGATCGCGTCGCCGAAGCCGGTCGCGCCGGGGCCGATCACCGCGGACATCAGCTGGAAGTGGGCGGTGTGATCGCTGCGTGTCGCCCACGGCGTCGCCCAGACGACGACCAGCCGGCCGCCGTCGGCCGCCGCGATCGTCGGGAACGTGCCGGCATAGGGCTCGCCGCCGTCGACCTGCAGCGGGCGGCTCCACTGACCGCGCAGGTAGCGAACCGCGAACACATGGGGGAGGCCGTTGACGATTCTGCGGTAGACGATGCCGCCGGTGCCGTCGGGCGCGAGCGCCGCGCCGTCGACGTCGAGGATCGTCGAGGAGGGGCCGTCGAGCACTCTCGCGGGAGCGATCTCGGCCTTGGCCGCGGTGGCCGCCCAACCGGTGGCCGCAAGCGCCGTCAGGACGAGGGCGAGCGTGAGCGGACGGATGTGGGACAGGCGGCGAACCATCATGAGAGACGTCGGCGTCCCTCGAGCAACGCCGGGTCCCATCGTGAGGGCGGTGTTGACGCAGCGCCACCCTTGTTCACGAAACGATCACAGCAATTCGGACAATTGACGGTGTTTGCGCTTGTTTACGGCCTCGCGGGGTCGGCGTGCACCGCGTGACCGCGGGCGTGCGCCGCGCTACCGTGGAACGGATTCATCCGACGAGAGGATCCGCTTCATGGCCTACCGACTGAGCATCGCCGAGGACGTGCCCAGCAGCGTCCGCGCGACCGCGCAGGAGCAGCTCGAGCGTGCGGCCGCCAAGCTGGAGGACCGCTCCGCCGACCCGGTCGTCGCGGTCCACGACGCGCGCAAGAGCCTCAAGAGAACGCGCTCGCTGCTGCGCCTCGCCCGTCCCGCGCTCGGTCGCAAGGCCTACAGAGCCGAGAACGACGCCCTGCGCCTCGCCGGACTCTCGCTCTCCGGCACGCGTGACGCCGACGTGCTCGTCGAGACCGTGCAGGCGCTCGCCAAGCGCTTCGCCGGCCAGCTCCCGCTCGCCCAGTTCGAGACCCTGCGCGACGCGCTCGCGCGCGAGGCCGACGAGGGGCGCAGCGGCGACACGAGCCCCGATCGCGCCCAGCTCGGGGGCGTGTTGCGCGCCGCCGCCGAGCGCGCCGAGCAGTGGCCGCTCGACGGCGCCGACTGGGACCACCTGCTGGAGGTGATCGCCCGCGGCTACGAGCGCGGCGTCGAGACCTTCGCCGCCGCGCGCCACGAGCCGACGGTCGAGCACCTGCACGACTGGCGCAAGCGCGTGAAGGACCTCTGGTATCACGAGCGCCTGCTGCGCGACGCCTGGCCGGCGGTCCTCGACGCCCACGCCGAGGAGGCGCACGTCCTCTCCGAGCTGCTGGGCGACGACCACGACCTCGCGGTGCTGCGTCAGCGGCTCGCCAACGGCGTCGAGCTGCCGGCCGGCACGGTCATCGACGCCGAGGCGCTGGAGCGGCTGATCGACGAGCGCCGCGACGAGCTGGAGGAGGAGTCGCGCCGTCTCGGCCGCCGCCTCTACGCCGAGACGCCGACCGCGTTCGCCCGCCGCCTCGGCCGTTACCTCCACGCCGGCCTGCGCGAGCAGGATCCCGGCGAGGTCGCCTGAGCCGCGACGGGCTCGGCCGCGCCGCGATGCCCGCCGGCACCGAGATCGAGCGCAAGTTCCTCCTGCCGGGCGTCCCCGACGGGCTCGACGCGCACCCGAGCGAGCGGATCGAGCAGGGCTACCTCGCGGTCACCGACGAGGTCGAGGTGCGCGTGCGCCGGCGCGGCGAGCGGACCTTCCTGACCGTCAAGTCGATCGGCGCCGGCACCCGCGTGGAGGAGGAGCTGGCGATCGACGAGCGCCGCTTCGCCTCGCTCTGGCCGCTGACCGAGGGCCGCCGCGTCGTCAAGGTCCGCACCGCGATCCCGGCCGGCGACGGCCTCACGATCGAGCTGGACGTCTACGCGGACGCGCTCGCCGGCCTCGTCGTCGCCGAGGTCGAGTTCCCCAGCGAGGAGGCGGCGGCCGCCTGGCAGCCGCCGGAGTGGCTGGGCGAGGACGTGACCGACGACGCGCGCTTCAAGAACCGGACGCTTGCGCTGTCCGGGCTTCCGCACCCGCGTCCGCGCTGACGCGCAGGAACGCGCGCACGTCGCGGGCGAAGCGGGGATCGGCGACCGCCGTCGTGTGCCCGCGTCGCGGGTAGAGCAGCAGTCTCGCGCCGGGGATCAGCTCGGCCGTCTCGACGAACAGCTCGCGCTCGTAGAAGCGGTCGCGGGCGCCGCCGACCACGAGCGTCGGCGCGCGCACCTCGCCGAGCCGGGCGCGCACGTCGAAGTCGTCCTCGGCGTCGATCGTCGCGACCATGTCGTGCAGGTCGCCGGCGTGGGGGAAGAGCAGCGGGCCGACCGTCCAGAGGCCCGCGCCGACGAGCCGCTGCAGCGGCCCGGGCGCCAGCAGGTCGTTCGCGAGCAGGCGGAACGCGCCGCGCCGGTCGCCGCTGCGGGCGACCTCGCCGAGCTCGCGCTGCGAGCGCAGCCCCTCGCCGGCGAGACGGCCGGCGCTGGAGGCGACGACCAGCCGCCGCACCAGCTCGGGATGGTCGATCGCGAGCTGGAGGCCGATCGAGCCGCCGGTCGAGACGCCGATCACGTCGACCGGCTCGCCGCCGAACGCCTCGCGGATCGCGGTCGCGTGCTCGGCCGCCAGCTCGGCCATCGAGATCCGCGCCGGCAGGCCGCTGCGGCGGTTGATCCAGTAGGCCGTCGCGTGCGCGCCGAACGGCCGGATCGAGGAGTAGGCCGACAGCCAGGCGAACCCGCGCGGGATCCCCGCCTCCGGCATCAGCCCGCCGAGCATCAGCAGCGGCGGGCCCGTACCGACCGCCAGGTACGGCAGGCCGCCGGGCAGGAGCCCGTCGCGGATCGGACAGCGAGCCACGCCGGCGGTCTAGCTGCCGACGGTGCGCCGGAACAGCATGAAGCAGACGACCGCGAGCACCAGGGCGACGATCGGCAGGAAGGCACCGACGACGCCCGCGACGGCGAGCACGAGGCCGAGCACGCCGAGCACGCCGAGGGTGCCACTGGCGAGCACGAGCCGGAACGCGCGCTGCTCGCGCGTGCGACGCGAGAGGCGGTTGGGAGAACGGCGCTGGAGATCGCTCATCACCTCATGATGGCAGGCTCGCCGAGGCGGCCCGTGGGGATTGCTGATTCGCGTGCCCGCGAGCGGGGTAGCCAAGGCGCAGATGCCGACCGAGCCCGAGCCCGTCACCCTCGCCGAGATCGTCCGCCGGGCGGTCGAGATCTGCGATCCCGACCTCGCCGACGAGGCGCTCGGCCGCTTCGCGGAGGAGTTCGAGGACGCCGACGAGCCGGTCACGGCGGTGCTCGACGGCCTCGACGAGCGGCTCGCCGAGGCGGTCGCGGAGATCGACCACGAGCTGGAGGATCCGGCGGTCGCGATGGCGACCGCGGTCGTCCAGTACCTGGCGCATCGCCGCGACGAGCTGGACGGCGATCCCGACCACGTGCTGCGGCTCGCGGCGCGGGCGGAGTGGCGGGGCGACCCGCCCTCGGCCGTCGTGGCGTGGCTCGACGACCGCGGCGTCCAGCTCTAGCGAAACCCCCGCCCGACGCGGTCCCGCGATTCGGGGGACCCGTCTGAGACGATGCCGCCGATGTTCTCCCGCTCCCTCGCGCGCAACGTGCTGACGATCACGCTGACGGTCGCCGGCGTGGTGCTCACGCTGTGGCTGCTGTGGCTGCTGCGCAGACCGATCTCGTGGCTGATCGTCGCGACGTTCATCGCGGTCGCGCTGTCGGCGCCGGTCGGCTGGCTCTCGAAGCACATGCGCCGCGGCTTCGCGATCACGCTCTGCTTCTTCGGCCTGCTGCTGATCCCGGCGGCGATGATCGCCGTGATCGTCCCGCCGATCGTGAACGAGGGCTCCTCGCTGGTGAACCACGCGCCGAAGTACGCGCGCGACGTGGAGGACTGGGTCAACAAGAACAAGAAGCTGAAGAAGCTCGACAAGCAGTACGACATCACGACGAAGGTCCAGGACTACGCGAACAAGCTGCCGTCGAGACTGGGCGACGCCGCCTCCTGGCTCGGCGACCTCGGGCTCGGGCTGCTCAACTCGCTCTTCGCGGCCGTCACGATCCTGATCATGACCGCGTTCCTGCTCGCCAACGGCCCCCGCTGGCGCAGAAGAGTGCTGGAGCTGCAGCCGGAGGAGCGGGCCGAGCGGATGGCCTCGACGATCGACCGGATGGCGGCGGCGGTCGGCGCCTACGTCGCGGGCGCGCTGCTGCAGGCGGTCGTCGCCGGCGTCACGACCTTCATCGTGCTGACGATCCTGGGGGTGCCGTTCGCCGGCCCGCTCGCGGTCGTGACCGGCGTCTTCGACCTGATCCCGATGGTCGGCGCAACGATCGCGGCCGTCTTCGTCGGGATCGTGACGCTGTTCGGGAGCTTCCCGCTCGACACGATCGTCTGGGTCGTGTGGGCGATCGCCTACCAGCAGATCGAGAACAACCTGATCCAGCCGCGGATCCAGAACCGGGCGGTCGGCGTCCACCCGTTCGGGGTGATCGTCGCGGTGCTGTGCGGGGCCGAGCTGCTGGGGATACCGGGGGCGCTGCTGGCGGGCCCGGTCGCCGCCTCGATCCAGATCCTGATCGAGGACTGGTGGCAGTGGCGCGCCGAGCAGCGCGGCGAGGCGATCGCGACCGGGACGGTGATCGTGCCGGCAGGGTCGCCGACGCCCGGCCCGCCGGTGCTCCCGCCGCCGCCTGAATAGACCGGTGAGCGCTCCCGCCCTCACGCGCAGGATCCTCGCCTTCCTCGTCGTCGCGGTCATCCTCTACGGCCTCGCGCCGGCGACCCTCGACGTCTTCGGCGCGTTCGGCGACCTCGGCCGCGTGAAGCCGTGGTGGTGGGCGGTCGTGCTGCTGTCGCAGGCGGCCGTCAGCTACTGCACGTGGGCGGCGCAGCGGGTTGCGCTCCACACGCACGACTGGGGACCGGTCGCCGTCTCCCAGCTCGCCAGCGGCGCGCTCGGGCGCGTCGTGCCGGGCGGCGCGGCGGCCGCCGGCGCGCTCCAGTACCGGATGCTCGTGCAGTCGGGCGTCGAGGCCGCCTCGGTCGCGACCGGGCTGACGGCCGGCTCCGTGCTGCTGCTCGTCGCCCTCACCGGCCTGCCGATCCTGGCGGTCCCGGCCGTGATCGGCGGCCTCCAGGTGCCGACGCGGCTGACGGAGGCGGCGCTGCTAGGTGTCGGCCTCTTCGTCGGCCTCGTCGCGCTGAGCGCGGTGCTGCTGTCGAGCGAGCGGGTCGTGCTGTGGGTCGGCGAGGCGAGCACGGCGGTGATGCGGCGGCTGCGCCCGCGCCACCCGCCGCCGGCGAACCTGCCGGAGCGGCTGCTGGCGGAGCGCACGCTCGTGCGCGAGGCGCTCGGCGACCGCTGGCCGGTCGCCGTCTCGGCCGCCGCCGGGCGCTGGCTGTTCGACTTCCTGACGCTGCTGGCGGCGCTGGAGGCGGTCGGCGCGAACCCGCGCATCTCGCTGACGCTGCTCGCCTACGTCGCCGCGCAGCTGCTGGCGCTGATCCCGATCACGCCGGGCGGGCTCGGGATCGTCGAGGCGGGGCTGACGGGGACGCTCGCGCTGACCGGCGTCAGCGGCGCGGCCGCGGCGGTCGCGACGCTCGCCTACCGCCTCGCCTCCTACTGGCTGACGCTCCCGATCGGGCTGGCGGCCTACGTCTGGCACCGGCGGCGCTACGGGGACTCGGCCGGCCCGCCGGCGTCATCGGCTCCACCGGCGTCGCCGGCCGGGGCCGCGCCTCAGTCGCCGAGGGGGTGAGCGACCGCGACCGACTCGACCCGCTCAGCCTGCGCCACCGTCGTGCGCGGCATCAGCAGCAGCACGGCGATCGCGCCCAGCAGCCCGAACGCGGCGCTGATCTCGAACGCGCGCGAGTAGCCGTCGGCGAGCGCGGTGCGGGCGAGCAGGCTGCCGCCGCCGCTCCCGGCGCGCGCGGCCGCCGCCAGCACGTCGTTCGTGCGGCCGGCCGCGAGCGTCGCGAGGATCGCGAGCCCGAGCGCGCCGCCGACCTGGCGCTGGACGTTGACGAGGCCGGAGGCGAGCCCCGTCTCGTGCGCCGCGACGCCGGCGACGCCCGCGCTCGTCAGCGGCACCATCGCGGTCCCCATCCCGAGCGCGACGACGATCGACGGCGCCAGCACGTCGCGCACGTAGGTCGCGTGCACGCCCATGCGGCTGAACCACCAGATCCCGATCGCGCTGAGCGTGAACCCGGCCGTCAGCGTCGGGCGCAGGCCGAGGCGGGCGACGACCTTCGCGGCCTGCGTCGAGCCGAGCGCGAAGCCGCCGGTCAGCGGCAGGAAGGCGAGCCCCGCCTCGATCGCGGAGTAGCCGAGCACCTCGCGGAAGAAGAGCGAGAGGAAGTACCAGAGCGCGAACAGCGAGGCCGACAGCAGCAGCATCCCGACGTTCGCGGCGCGCAGCTGGCGCGAGCGGAAGATCCCCAGCGGCACGAGCGGCGCGCGGGCGACGCGCGTCTCGATCAGGAGGAAGACGAGCAGCAGCGCGACGCCGACGCCGAGCGCGCCGAGCGTCGCCGGCGCGCCCCAGCCGATCGCCTCGGTGCGCACGATCCCGAAGACGATCGCGACGAGCCCGAGCGTCGCCGTCAGCGCGCCGGCGACGTCGAGGTCGCGGCCTCTCACCTGCGCGGCGGCCACGTCGCGCGGCAGGTCGCGCCGCGCGCGCCAGATCAGCGCGGCGCCGATCGGGACGTTGACGAAGAGGATCCAGCGCCAGTCGAGCAGGTCGGTGAGGACGCCGCCGGCGATCGCGCCGGCCGAGCCGCCGGCGCCCGAGACGGCGCCCCAGGCGGCGAACGCGCGCGTCCGCTCGCGGCCCTCGGTGAAGGTCGTCGCGAGGATCGCGAGCGTCGCCGGCGCGACGATCGCGCCGCCGACGCCCTGCAGCGCGCGCGCCCCGACGAGCATCGCCTGGCTCTGGGCGACGCCTCCGATCAGCGACGCCGCCGAGAAGGTGAGGATCCCGAGCAGGAACATGCGACGGCGGCCGAAGAGGTCGCCGGCGCGGCCGCCGAGCAGCAGGAAGCCGCCGAAGACCAGCAGGTAGACGTTGACGACCCACTGCAGGTCGGCGGGGGAGAAGTGCAGGTCGGCCTGGATCGAGGGGAGCGCGACGTTCGTGATCGTCGCGTCGAGGATCACCATGAACTGCGCGAGGCAGACCACGACGACCGTCACGGCCCAGTGGCGTTGCGTGGTGGAGGCGGAATCGCTCATGAAGGGTTCTGGGGAGAGGTTTTGCAGAGGCGATCCGACAACCGGACCGCTCGGTCCGCATGAACGTAGCACAACCGGACCGGTCGGTCCGTCTTTTCGGACCGGCTGGTCCGTCTACGCGGACGCGGCGGTCCACATTTCCGGACCCAACGGTCCATTTCGCCCGCGAACCTTGGTACCGTCTATGAAGCGATGACGTCCTCCAATGCCCTTCCGATGCGTGCCGACGCGCGCCGCAACCTGGAGCGCATCCTCCAGGCCGCGCGCGAGGCGTTCGCCGAGGGCGGGATGGACGTCGGCGTCGAGGAGATCGCGCGCCGCGCCGGGGTCGGCAAGGCCACGTTCTTCCGCCGCTTCCCCACCAAGGAGGCGCTGGTCACCGCCCTCTACGAGGACTTCGTCGACGAGGTCCTGGGCGCGATCGACCAGGCGCTGGCCGAGAACGCCGACGACCCGCTCGGGCCGCTGCGCGCGTTCCTGGAGCACTCGATGCGCACGCAGGCCCACAACAAGGCGTTCTTCGAGGCCGTCGCCGCGCGCTACGTCCCGCCGGTGGAGATGACCGACCGCATCATGGACGGCGTCGAGCGCGTGATGGAGCCGGCGCGCGCCGCCGGCCTGCTGCGCCCGGGCGTCGAGCGGGGCGACGTCTCGACCGCGACCAAGATGCTCGGCGCGGCGATCCGCCCGATGGAGGGCCTGCTGCTCTGCGAGGCGGCCTGGCCCCGCTATCTCGACGTCGTGCTGTCCGGGCTGGTGGGCGACACGCCGATGCCGGGCGTCGCCGCGGATCCTTGCGCGATGGTGCGCGAGTTCTCCGCAAGCTCGGCCTGATCCTGCGCTCCTGAGCGCCGTCCCCTTCGATACCTTCAGGGGCGTGACCGCCGCCGCCGACCTCGACCTGCCGCTCGTCGCCAGCGGCAAGGTCCGGGAGATCTACGACCTGGAGGACCGCCTCCTGCTGGTCGCCTCCGACCGCATCTCCACCTACGACGTGGTGCACCCGAACGGGATCCCGGACAAGGGCAGCGTCCTGACCGGCATCTCCGCGTTCTGGTTCAACAAGACGGGGCACATCGTCCCCAACCACTACATCTCGGCCACCGAGGGCGTGCCGGCCGGGGTGCGGGGACGCGCGATGGCGGTGCAGAAGCTGAAGATGCTGCCCGTCGAGTGCGTCGTGCGCGGCTACATCACCGGCTC
>JAATFK010000695.1 GCA_015655225.1 Solirubrobacterales bacterium
CCGGCCGCCACGCGGGCCGCCAGCGCGGAGGGGGCGAGCAGCGCGAGGGCCGGCGCCGGCGGGGCGACCGAGCGGTTGCGGGCGACGACGCGCTCGACCGTCGGCGGGCGCGCCGGCAGCGAGTCGATCAGCCGCTCCGCCAGCTCCTCGGCGCCGACGGCGAGCAGCGGGTTCGCGTGCTGCTCGTAGCCGAGCGTCGAGCTGCGTCTGCGGGAGACGTTCGCCCCGCCGCAGAGCGAGCCGCCGACGTGGCCGGGCCACAGCTCGACGCCGGGGCCGAGCGCCGTGAGCCGCCCGACCGTCTCGTGCAGCGCGATCGCGCCCTCGTGGGCGTCGATCGCGAGGTCGGGGCGGGCGAGGTCGCCGACCAGCAGCGAATCGCCGCTCAGCAGCATCCACGGCTCGCTCGCGCGGCTCGCGTCGGCGACCGTGAGGGCGACGTGCTCGGGACGGTGCCCGGGCGCCGCGTGCACGGTGATGCGCAGGTCGCCGACGTCGATCTGGTCGCCGTCGCGCAGCTCGCCGGCCTCGACGGCCGGGTCGACGCCCGCCCCGGCCGGCAGGCGCACCGCCGCGCCGGTCCGCCGCGCGAGCGGCGCGCGGCCGGAGACGTGGTCGGCGTGGACGTGCGTCTCGAGGATCAGGTCGATCGTCACGCCCTCCTCCTCGGCGGCGGCGAGGAGCGGCTCCACGTCGAGACCGGGATCCACCACGACCGCCCGTCCGCCGTCGCCGACGAGATAGGAAGCGCATCCAAGGTCGGGGTCGATCAGCTGGCGGAAGAGCATCCCTTGTCTCCTACGTGGATTGGATTGGTCGAGTTCATCACAAGAACCCGACGTCCACCACTACGGTGCGGTCTGTTCACAGGAACGAAATAAGAATGGTGGCAGCTAGCGCGATGCGCGCCCGGCGGCGGCGCCCGCGGCTCCCGGCAGCGGCTCCGTCACGAGGCCCTCGCGGACCGCCCACTCGATCGTGCGGCGGAACGTGTCGGCGACCGGCGTGTAGCGCAGTCCCAGCTCCCGCGTCGCGCGCGAGCCGTCGTAGCGGTGGCCATGGAGGATCGTGTCGACGCGCGCGCGGCAGATCGAGGAGGTCTTCCCCCGCAGGCCGAGCACGCGCTCGACGAGCGTCGCGGCGCCCCGCGCCAGCCCCGGCGGCACGTTCGGGACCTTGTGCGCGACCCCCGACAGCTCGCCGACCAGCCCGAGCGCCTCGGCCGAGGTGAGCGTCGCGCCGTTGAGGATGTAGCGCGCGCCGGGGCGGCCGTGCTCGGCCGCGAGCAGGTGCGCCTGGACGACGTCCTGCACGTCGACGACGCTCACGTAGGTGTCGACGAACGCCCGCAGGCGCCCGTTCAGGTAGGCGATGATGATCGCGCCGTTGCCGCCCCGGCGCGGCGGCCCCTGCACCGACGAGGGGTTGAGCGCGAGCACCTGCACGCCGGTCTCGGCGCCGGCCGCGAACGCGACCAGCTCGCCGTCGTGCTTGGAGCGGTCGTAGACCGACAGGTAGGAGCCGCGGTGCGGCGAGTCCTCGGTCCCGACGGTCCCCTCGGCCTCGCCGATCGACGCCGCCGAGGAGGTGAAGACGACGCGCGCGATGTCGGCGCGGGCGGCGCTGCGCACGACCGTCTCGGTCCCCTCGACGTTCACGCGCACGAGCCGCGCGGGGTCCTTCGGGCAGTGCGAGTTGACGCCCGCGACGTGGTAGACGAGGTCGCAGCCGGCCATCGCCGACGTGAGCGCGTCGCCGTCGAGCAGGTCGCCGCGCACGACCGCCGCGTCCCGCGCCGCGAGCGCCTGCGCGGCCGCGTCGCTGCGGGCGAGCCCGACGACCTCGTCGCCGCGCTCGCGCAGCGCGTCCACCAGCGCCCCGCCGATGTAGCCGCCGCCGCCCGTGAGGAAGACGCGCGCCATCAGCTCGGCCGCCCGCTCGCGACCCGCGCGGAGCTGGCCGCCGCCTCGCGTCGCGCCGCCAGCTTCGGGTCCGGGGTCGTCTCCGCGCCGCACGAGGCCATGAAGAGGCGCACGCGCTCCATCGTCTCGTACGGGTCGTCGTCGGCCGCGACCTGGAGCGGCGCGCCGAACTGCACGCGGATCGTGTGGCGGGCGAAGCGTCCGCCGCCGGCCGGCCGCACCATCCAGTTGCGCCCCGTCGGCATCGCGTCGTGGGTCCCGGTGATGTGGAGCGGGACGATCGGCAGGCCGTGCTCGGCCGCCAGCGCGGCCGCCCCGACCCGCAGGTGGCCGACGCGGCCGTCGCGCGAGCGCGTCCCCTCCGGGAAGAAGACGAGGCTCCAGCCGTCGCCGACGAGCGGCTTCAGGCTGTCGGTGCTGCTGCGACCTCTGCCGCCCTTGCGCTCCAGCGGGACCGTCCCGAACGCGAGCGAGACGGCGATCGCGAGCTTGCGGTCGCCGTAGAAGTAGTCGGCCGCGGCGACGACCGCGGCGCGCCGGCGCCAGCGCGCCGGGAGCGCGTTCAGGACCAGGGGCGTGTCGACGTGGCTGCAGTGGTTCGCGACGAAGATCACCGGTCCGGGGAGCGGGTCGAGCTGCTCGCGGCCGCTGACGCTCCGTCGCGCGTAGGTCCGGATGATCGTGTCGAAGACGCCGCGGACGATCGCCTCGCGGGCCACCCGCGCCGGAAGCGTGCGGGCCCAGGGCTGGTCGCGGTCGTCGGCCATCGTCAGACGATCTTCCCCGGATTGAGGTTCCGGCCCGGGTCGGTGCCGGTGAACAGCGCCTCGAGCAGCGCGACGCCGGGGGCGGAGACATCCTCCTCCATCCAGCGCGCGTGCTCGGTCCCGACCGCGTGGTGGTGGGAGAGCGTCGCGCCGTTGTCGACGAACGCCTGCTGGATCGCGACCTTGACCACGTCGTACTGCTCGATCATGTCGCCGCCCGGAGTCGGCTGGAAGGCGAAGGTGAAGTAGAGGCAGGCGCCCGAGTGGTAGCTGTGCGAGAGGTGGCACATCAGGTAGCCCTGGACGCCCAGCTCGGCGAACGCGCCGTGGCCGGCGGCGATCACGGCGTCGTAGACGGGCGTCAGCCGGCTCCACGGCATCGCCGTCTCGGAGACGTCGGCGGCGGCGCCGCGGTCGAGCAGGAAGTCGCGGATGTAGGGCGTGTCGAACTTCTTCTGGTCGTAGAGCGCGCCGGGGCTGGAGCCGATGCAGAGGCCGCCGTGGCGCTTGACGATCTTCCCGACCGCCTTGCGCTCCGCGGCGACATGGTCCTTGCTGCCCTCGTAGCCGATGAACGAGAGGCACATCTGGTCGAGGTCGAAGCCGAGTCTGCGCTGGAGGTACGTGGTGAGCGCCTTCGACTGGACTCTGTCGAGCAGCGTCGAGCGCTTGCGGGTCGCGAACGAGAAGCGCGTCTCGTTCGCGTCGGAGATGCGGGTGACGGAGGCCGACGCCTCGCTCGCGGCCAGCTCCTGCAGCGCCGCGAGGCCCGCCGCGAAGGTCGGGAAGAGGTAGCCGAGGATCGTGCGCTGCTCGGGCAGCGGGCGGACGTGGACGGTCGCCTCGGTGATGATCCCGAGCCGGCCCTCGCTGCCGAGCACCATCTCGCGGATGCTCGGGCCGGTCGAGGTCGACGGCACCGGACGCGTGACGAGCGTCCCGCTCGGCGTCACGACCCGCAGCCCTCTCGTGAGGTCGGCGATGTCGCCGTAGCGGTCGGACTGCATGCCGGAGGAGCGCGTCGCGATCCAGCCCCC
>JAATFK010000395.1 GCA_015655225.1 Solirubrobacterales bacterium
GGCGTCGGGGTCGCGCTCAAGCCGCCGCGCGTGCCCTACCAGGAGTCGATCCGCCGGCCGGCCAAGGCGCACGGCCGCCACAAGAAGCAGACCGGCGGGCGCGGGCAGTTCGGCGACTGCCACATCACGATCGAGCCCCACGACGACGGCGACTTCGAGTTCGTCGACGCGATCAAGGGCGGGGTGATCCCGCAGGGCTTCATCCCGGCGGTGCAGAAGGGCGTGCTGGACGCGATGGCCCACGGCCCGATCGCCGGCTACCCGCTCAAGGGCGTGCGTGTGACGCTCTTCGACGGGTCCTACCACTCGGTCGACTCCTCGGAGCAGGCCTTCAAGATGGCCGGCTCGGTGGCGATGCGCCAGGCGATGGAGTCCGCCGGCGCGGTCCTGCTGGAGCCCATCATGATGGTGACGCTCGCGGTCCCGGAGGACTCGGTGGGCGACGTCATCGGCGACCTGAACTCGCGCCGCGGGCGGCCGCAGGGCATGGAGCCCATGAGCGCGAGCCACCCGCCCATGACCGAGGTCAAGGCCGAGGTGCCGATGGCGGAGATGCTCACCTACGCGCCGGACCTCCGCTCGCTCACCGGCGGCCAGGGCGACTACACCATGGAGTTCGCGCGCTACGAGGAGGTCCCGGCGCACCTGGCGGCCAAGGTCGTCGCCGCGGCGGCGCGGGAGGAGGAGGAGGAGCACGTGTAGGGGGCGGGACGCCGGGCGCGCGCCTCGCACGCCGGGTTGCGGGAGGCCGTCGTCGTGGGGTGCGTTGCTACCCTCGGCGACGGCTTGACCCGCAAGTCGATCACCACCAACCCCGCCGTCGTCACCTGCGACGTGTGCGGCCGCACGCTGCTGCGCGGCGAGCATGCCGACGTCTTCATCGCCGGCGGCCAGCGCCGCAACGTCTGCGAGCTGTGCACCGGCCGGGCCGTGCACGAGGGCTGGATCCGCGAGGGCCTCGACGACGTCGTCGCCCGGGGCGGGGGCGGCCGCGGGCGCCGCGGCGGATCGTTCCTGTCGCGCCTGCGCCGCAGCCGCGAGCCGCGCATCGGCGAGCGCGAGCTGACGCCCGAGGAGCTGCCCTACTCCCGGCCGCGCGCCCGCGTGCAGCGCGTCGAGGAGCCCGAGGACGAGGACGTGCTCGACGACGAGCCGGACGACGACGCGCCGCCGCCGCCGCCCGCGGCCCCCTCCGCGCGCGAGCCGGAGCCCGAGGCCGCCGAGCCGCTGGACCACACGCTCTACACGCAGCGCGACGTCCACGGCGTGCCGACCAACGCCGAGCTCAAGGTCGCCCGGGCGATGGAGCTGTTCAACCAGTCGCCGCAGATCCGCACCGTGGCGGGCGTCGCGCGCTCGCTCGGCGCCCCGATCGTCAGCGCGCGGCCGTCGAAGACCGAGGGCAGCGTCGTGACGATCGTCGTCGCGTGGGAGCTGTCGTGGTACCGCTTCGAGGTCGACCTCGGCAACGAGGCGGCGGGCGTGCGCGTCACCGCGCAGGGGTCCGAGCTGTCCGAGCTGGACACGATCGACCAGACCCCGAACGCCGCCGCCGACGACGGCGGTCGTTTGCACCCTGCAGCCTCGCTGGCCTAGGGTGCAGGCCGGAGTGCCGACCCCATGATCTATTGCGTCGTGCCAGAGGAGCTCGCCCCGGAGCTGTACGACCAGCTGACGTCGTACTACTACGACGACCCCAACGTCGAGGTCATCATCGACCGCCGCAAGTCCGAGCGCCGCGACGGCCACGGCGCCAACGGCGAGCACCGCCGCGAGCTGCGCGATCGCCGCCGCCCGCGCGTGGTCGGCGAGTTCCCGCCGATCGACCCGGAGTGAGCCCCGCGGTGGACGTCGTCGTGCACGTGGACGGCGGCGCGCGCGGCAACCCCGGGCCGGCCGCGGCGGCCGCGGTGGTGACCGACGCCGCCAGCGGCACCGTGCTGGACGAGGCCACGGTCGTCCTCGGCGAGACCACCAACAACGTCGCGGAGTACCGCGGGCTGCTGCTGGGCCTGGAGCGCGCACGCGCCCTGGGCGCCACGCGCGTGGAGGTCGTCAACGACTCCGAGCTGGTCGCCAAGCAGGTCAATGGCGAGTACAAGGTCAAGCACCCCGGCATGAAGGCCCTGCACGCGGAGGCGCTCGCGGCGCTGGGCGCCTTCGCGTCCTGGTCGATCCGCTCCGTCCCGCGCGCCCAGAACGCCGACGCCGACGCCCTGGTCAACCAGGCGCTGGACGCGGCGGCGGAGTAGCGCGGGCTACTAGGTCAGCGGCTGCGA
>JAATFK010000338.1 GCA_015655225.1 Solirubrobacterales bacterium
CCCCGTGGCAGAGCCTGAGTCAGTTCGACAAGCGTTCGCTCGTGTCGAACCACTCCTGGAAGAGGTTCAGCGGTACGTTCGAGAGACTCTGGAACGTTATTGCCGCAAGCAGTCATACATTTTCATCGATCGACAAAAGACCGTCTCGTCTCTCGCAGAGAAACTCGAGTGCGGGCGGATTGCTACGTGGAGTGACCTCGACGATCTGTACGCATGCACGATCGTGGTGCCCACCGCGACTCACGAAGAGGGAGTCGTCCGGAAACTCGACGCGAGCTTTGAGCGTGTCCGATTGAGAAGTCGAAGCGACGCCCGAAAGGCGCCGGACGTCTTTCGTTTCGACAGCGCCCGATGGTACGGCCATCTCCGCGAGGAGTCTGCGGCTGAACGACAGCCGGGCGTCGGGGAGCAGCTCTTCGAGGTCCAGGTAGTCACTGCGTTCGAGTATGCCTGGATTGCTGTAACGCATGATCTTGTCTATAAGGGCGATAACGTTGACTGGCGACGCTTGCGCTTGGCCGCTCAGCTCAAGGCCGCGGTAGAGCAGATTGAGGTACTTATTGGAGTCTTTGATTCGGCTTCCACTGTGGTTCAGGAGTCCCCTTGGCAAGAGACGACCGCGAAGACCGGGATCGTTGAGTGTTTTAATTTGCTTGCGGCCGATGGACTGATCCCGGAGACGATTCGGCCGGTTAGCTGGCGTCGCTTCGCGGACAACGTCTTTGATCTGGTTCGCACATACGAATCGAATCCGCGTAAGGTCGAAGCCGCTGTGTCGGCGCTCTTGGACGCCATTGACGCAGACTTGCGCGGAGCAACGCCGTTCGAGCTTCCGGTGAGCGGAACGCTATTTCAGTACGTTGTCGCAATAGTCGCCAGGACGGACACTCCAGGGACGATCGAACACTTCACGGTCGTCCCGTCTCAGGAATTAGTCGACTTCTATAGTGTGCGCGACTTGCAGCGAGCGTTCGTCTTTGACGGTCAGTCGGTTCCCCGAGTGAGCGTCGATGTTGTAGGGGGAGAGTAGTCGGTAGTACTGGGCAGCCGTCACCCATCGGCACTGACCCCATGAGCGACGTTCATCGCCGCCACCGTGTCCGCGTCAAGCTTCGAGTGCAGGTACCGGTTAGTCGTCGCCAGGTCGGCGTGGCCGTAGAAATCGCGGATCGTCACCAGCGGCACGCCGTTTCGCGCGAGCACCGAGCCCGCCGCGTGGCGCAGGCCGTGCAGGCGGATGGGGCGCAAGCCCGCTGCCTCGGCCGCCCGCTTGTAGCGGCGACGTAGTGCGGAGCCGTCGAGGCGCTGGCCGAGGCGGTTGCAGAACACGTAGTCCTCGGGCGTCGTGAAGTCTCCTCGCCGCACGAGACGGGCGACCGCCTCGGCCGCTGGGCGGGCGACCGGCACGTCGCGCGGGCGTCCGCTCTTTGGGGCCTTCTCGATGCCAGCACTGACCGCTCGCTCGACCGTCACGATCGCTCCAGAGAGGTCCGCCAGGAAGCGGACGTATCTCCAGCGGAGCGCCAGCAGCTCGCCGAGTCGCAGGCCCGAGTAGAACATCAGCAAGAACGCCGCCGCGTCCTGCTGGTCCTCCGTCGCTCGGGCGGCCAGTTCGGCTGCCGTCTCCTCGACCGGCCGGCCTTCGTAGCTCCGCGCCGCTCGGTGCTCGCCCCGTTCGCATGCGAGCGCCAGCGCTTCGATCTCGTGGCGCTCGTAGTGGTCCAGCGGCATCGGCGCCGGCTGAAAGCGCTTGTCTGTCGCCGTCACCGGGTTGGTCGCTACGCGGTCGCCGTAGGTGTCCTGTCGCATGGCGTAGTTGAAGATCGCGTGCAGCAGCGCCCGGTACTTGTTCACGTTGCGGCCCGGCATGCCTTCGCCGTCGAGGTCGCGAAGGAAGCGCGACACGTCTCGCGTCGTGACCTCGTCCATCAGGCGGTCGCCGAACCGCTTCATGATTCGCCCGCGCGTAGTTCCGCTCCCGCGCCGGTGCGGCTCGCCCGGCTCGCGCAGCAGCGACTCGTTATCGCGCAGCGTCGCCGGCGAGCCGCCCTTGACCTCGCGACGCGACACCGCCACTCGCGAGCGACACGGCGGAACGTCACGGCCTCGGCCCGCGCCAGGCCGGCAGCCACCTCGGCCTGTTCGCGCTCGACCCGCTCCACGAGGTCGGCCGCCGCGACATGGACCGTGCGCGCGTCGAGCCAGCCGGGAGGCGTGCGTCCGCGTCGCTTGCGCCACTCGCCACTCCGAGGGACGCGCTCGACCCACGCTGGCCCGATGCGGCGCTTCAGTTGCCGGCCGTCACGACCACGCCACTTCGCCTCGTAGTAGGCGCCGTCTCCGGCCTTCGAGGAGACGACGATGATCGCGGGAGCGACGCTCGGCATGGCACAACGCTAGCGCGCCAACGGTCAGGGAGTACCACCGGAATGGACGGGAGTACCAGAATCGACAGGGAGTACCAGGAGGAGTACCAAACGCGCTCCATCGCCTGTCAGAGCGGTAGATATGACTGATCCAAATCCCCCGCAACCACGCGAATCAGACGGTCGGCTGCGGTCTACGGAACCGAAGGTCAGAGGTTCGAATCCTCTCGGGCGCGTTGCTTGAACCCCCGCTTCTGGCGGGGGTTTCGTGCGGCGCTCCGCCAGGCAGGGCTCGCGGTCGTCCATCTCGCCATGCCGCGAGGATCCTCTACGCCCTTGGCCGCAGCGTCTGTGCCAGGTCGCGGAGCGCCTGCGCTGCGTCCGAGCCCGCTTGTGCGGTGTAGACGACGACGCGCAAGTCGCCCCGTTCTCTGTTCAGGACGTCGCAGTCGATCTCGAGTCGCCCCAGGTCTGGATGCTGGACGATCTCCGATGCATGCTCGTGAGGAGCGACAGCCTCACTGTTCCAGAGGCGGGTGAAGTCGTCGCTGCGGAGGGTCAGGGCCTCAACGATGGCGCGGATCGTCTCGTCGCGGGGGTAGCGGCCAGCGGCCAGGCGGAGGTCGGCGACGATCCCTTCGTAAGAGGTGTTCCCGCTCGGCGTCGTCGAGCCGCAGAGCCCGAGCGAATGCGTTGAGCACTCCGCGAGACGGCGCGGTGGCACGCCCCTGCTCGAGGCGCGTGATGTAGTCGGCGGAAACGCCGGTGAGAACGGCGACCTCCTCGCGTCTGAGCCCGCGCGCCCGACGCGGGCCGCTCGTCTTGAGCCCGACCGCCTCGGGACGACCCGGTCCGCGTCGTCGCCGGTCCCCGAGATGATGTAGTCGAAGTGTGCGGGCGCGGTGACGTCGTCCTGATGGCCGTGCTGTTCGAAGCCGTGCCCGACGCTCTCACACGCGTCACGGGCCTGGACGGCAAAAACGTGATCGACGCCACCAACAGGAGGCGTTCGCCGTGATGCTCATGGGATTTGTCAGCGACCGCGTCGAAGGGCTCCTCTACCACCGGTTCGCATCCCCTCAGACCCTCTGAGGGTTCGTCGCGTGGCGGCTCCCCGAGCCGCTGCCGACGCCACCGACCTAGCACTTGTGCCAGTCGTCCGCGCCCCTTCGCGGTGCGATCCTCGCTGGCCCGGAGCATGCGAGCTGGAGGAGCATCGTGACGACGACGACCGGTCTGCGACTGGAAGCGAAGGACGAGTACACGCACGAGCCGGACGCGCTCGTCAACTTCAACGAGAGCGTCTACGCGAGCGCCTTCGACATGACCTCCCGCGTCGGCGCCTGGATGCGCCTCGGCAACCGCGTGAACGAGGGCTACGCCGAGCTGTCGGTCGTCGTCTACCTCCCCGACGGCCGCGTCGCCTGCCAGTTCGGCCGCCCGCCGATCGCCGCGAACGACCGCCACGAGGCCGGCGGCATCCGCTACAGCGTCTCGGAGCCGTTCAGAGCGCTGGAGATGCACTACGACGGCGAGCTGCTCCTGCTCGACGACCCCGAGCTGCTGCGCGATCCGAAGCGCATGTTCGAGATCGCCCCGCGCGTCGAGGGCTCGCTCCAGTTCCACATCCGCGGCATCTCGCCGATGCATGGCGGCGAGGCGATGCGGCCCGAGGACGAGCACCTCATGTACTACGGCCCCGAGTTCTCCCGCGGCCACTTCAACCAGCACACCGCCGTCACCGGCCTCGTGCGCGTGGGTGAGGAGGAGTTCCCCCTCGTCGACGCCTTCGGCTGGCGTGACCACTCGTGGGGACCGCGCTACTGGCAGGCGATCTGGGCCTATCGCCTCTACCTCGCCAACTTCGGCGAGGACCGTGCCCTGATGCTGCTGAAGAACACCCTGGAGGACGGCACCTCGCGCCGCCTCGGCGTCCTGATGGTCGACGGCGAGTACCACGAGGTGACCGACCTCGACGTCCAGACCGACTGGTCCGACACGCAGGATCCGCTCGGCGCGACGCTCGGCGTCCGCACCGCCGACGGCACCGCGGTGATCATCGAGGCCCGCACCCTCACGCTCGCGCCGCTGCGCAACCGCCGCAGAACGGAGACCGGCGAGGTGCTCGTCTCCCGCGTCGCGGAGGCGTTCAGCGAATTCACCTGGGACGGCCGCACGGGCTACGGGATGATGGAGTACATCGAGCGGGTCGAGGACGGCGTCTCGGTCGGCTACCCGCTGTGAGGGAACCCCGATGACGCGGATCCGCCACCTCGACGTCCCCGCCGCGCCTGGTCCGGAGCCGACCGTCCGGGACCTGCTCGACGACCGCGCGACGCGCTACGCCGACCACACGGCGCTGATCGCCGAGAGCCTCGTCACCGGTGGGGAGACGAGCTTCACCTACGCCGAGCTGCGCGCCCGCGCAACGAGGCTCGCGGCCGCGCTCGCGAAGGCGGGGGTGGGGAAGGGCGACCGCGTCGGGATCCTGCTCAACAACGACGGCGCCGCCGAGGCCCACCTCACCTACCACGCCTCGCATCGCCTCGGCGCGATCAACGTCCCGCTCAACACCCGCTACGTCGCGCGCGAGCTGGCCTACGTGCTCGAGTTCGTGCAGCCGAGAGCGGTCGTCTTCGGCCCCGAGTTCGCCGAGCTGCTCGCGAGCCTCAAGCCCTCGCTCGGCGGCGCGGCGCTGATCGAGGTCGCCGACACGCCGGCGCTCGGCACGAGCTTCAGAGCGGCGGTCGAGGCGGCGGACGCCGACCTCCCCCCGACCCCCCTGGAGCCGACCGACGACGCCGACTGGATCTTCACCTCCGGCACGACCGGCAGACCGAAGGCGGTCGCGCTGACCCACCGCGGCTCGGTCGTCTGCGGCTATCAGTCGACCGGCATGTGGGGGATGGTGCAGACGAGCGTCTACCAGTCGTTCGCCCCCTTCTTCACCAGCACCGGGAGTCACAGCAACCTGCTCGCCGCGCTCGCCGCCGGCTGCACCTACGTGGTCGAGCGCGAGTTCCACGTCCAGCACACGCTCGACCGGATGGAGCGTCACGGGACGACCTCGACCTTCCTGATCTCGACCGTCCTGCAGCTGATCCTCGACCGCCGCACGCCGGAGGAACTGGACGCCTACGACTTCTCCCGGCTGGAGCGCATCTGCTACGGCGGCCAGTCCGCCAGCCCCGCCTTCTACCACCGCGCCTGGAGAGAGATCGGCGAGCGCTGGGACGTCGACCTCCACAACATCTACGGCCTCACCGAGGGGGGCACGAGCGGGATCATGCTCGTCAACGACGACCACCCCGAGGCGCTCGCGCGGATGGGCTCCTACGGCCTCTCGATCGGCCGCACCGGCTACCGGCCGTGGATCGAGCACACGATCCTCGACCCCGACGGCAGCCCGACCGCCGTCGGCGAGGTCGGCGAGCTGTGCCTGCGCGGGCCGAGCACGATGTCGCGCTACGTCGACAATCCGGAGGCGACCGCCGCCGTGCTGCTCCCCGACGGCTGGCTGCGGACCGGCGACATGGCGACCGCCGACGAGGACGGCTTCGTCTACTTCGTCGACCGCGACAAGCAGCTGATCCGTCGCGGCGGCCTCAACATCTCCTCGGCCGAGGTGGAGGGCGTCCTGCTGGAGCACCCGAGCGTCGCCGAGGTGGCGGTCGTGCCGCTGCCCAACCGCGTCCTCGGCTCCGACGTGCGCGCCGTCGTCGTCCTCGAATCCTCGCCCCCGGCGAGCCCCGAGGAGCTGATCGCCTTCTGCCGCGAGCGGCTCGCCGACTACAAGGTCCCGATCCAGGTGGACTTCGTCGACGCGCTCCCCCGCAACGGCATGAATCGCGTGATGAAGGGCGTCCTGACCGGCGACGGCGGGGCGCTGTCGTAGCCATGCGCACCGTGATCACCGACCTGCTCGGCGTCGAGCACCCGCTGCTGGCGTTCTCCCACAGCGAGCACGTCGTCGTCGCCGTCTCCCGCGCCGGCGGCTTCGGCGTCCTCGGCGCCGCCCAGCTGACGGCGGAGGAGCTGGAGCAGCGGCTCGCCTGGCTCGACGACCAGCTCGGCGACGTGCCCTACGGCGTCGACCTGCTGCTGCCCGCCAGATACGAGGGCGCCGACGAGGGCGGGCTCGACCGCGCCGAGCTGGTCGCCCAGGTCCCCGCCGAGCACCGCCGGTTCGTGATCGACATCCTCGACCGCTACGGGGTGCCGGAGCTGGAGGAGGGCCACGTCTTCGGCGACTACGTCGACGGCCGCGGCGTCCCCGTCACCGGCAACCACACGTACACGCTGAAGGACACGATGCCGCTCGTCGAGGTCTGCCTCGGCTCGAACGTCAAGCTGTTCGCGAACGCGCTCGGCGTCGCCCCGCGCGAGGTGATCGACGCGCTCCACGAGCGCGACATCCTCGTCGCGGGCCTCGCCGGCACCCCGCGCCACGGCGAGAAGCACCGCGATGGCGGGACCGACATCGTGATCGCGCAGGGCTACGAGGCCGGCGGCCACACCGGCGAGATCGGCAGCATGGTCCTGATCCCCGACATGGTCGACGCGGTCGACGGGCTGCCGGTGCTCGCCGCCGGCGGGGTCGCCAGCGGGCGCCAGATGGCGGCCGCGATGGTGCTCGGCGCCGCCGGCGTCTGGACCGGCTCGGTCTGGCTCACGACCGAGGAGTCGGAGACGACCCCAGTGGTCCGCGAGAAGTTCGTGCGCGCCCGCACGACCGACACCGTTCGCTCGCGCTCGTTCACCGGCCGCCCGGCGCGCCAGCTGCGCTCCGCCTGGACCGACGCGTGGGCGGCACCCGACGCGCCCGACACGCTCCCGATGCCGCTCCAGGGGATCCTCTCGGCGGAGCCGCAGGTGCGCATCTCGCGCGCCGCCGAGGCCGGCCAGGGGCGCGCCGAGGAGCTGGTCAACTACTTCGTCGGACAGGTCGTCGGCCGGCTCGACGCGGTCCGCCCGGCGGCCGAGGTGGTCGCCGAGCTGGTGCGCGACTGCGACGCGATCCTCGGGGCGCTCCCGCAAGCGCTCGCCAGGCCGCCGTCCGCCTAGTCCTCCGCGAGCACGACGATCTTGTCGCCCGGCGCCGGCACGTACGGCGCCGACTTGCTCGGGTTCAACCGCACGCCGTAGCCGCTCTCGGGATCGTCGGACAGCTCCGCGATCCGCAGCCCGATCGCCGTCTCGCCGCGCTCGCGCGCGGCCACCACGACGGTCGCGAAGCTCGTCTCGCTCCCGGTCACGACGTACTCGTCCATGTCGCACAGGTAGATCTCCGAGCCCTCCGCGTCGAACAGCACGCGGAAGACCTCGGCGAGGTGCTCGTTCTCGGAGATCTGCGCCAGCAGCAGGCTCACGACTCTGTCGGACACGATCACGTCGTCGACCTCGGTCACCTGGGCCAGCTCGTTGTTGCGGGCGTCGAGCATCTCGCTGACGATCGAGACCGGCTCGTCGAGCCGCGAGGCGATGTCGCGCAGGTGCAGGAGCGTCACGAGCGTGCGCGCGTCGGCGCGCTGCGGGTCGAGGTGCTCGGCGTAACACATGACGATCACGTGGGCGTAGGAGCCGATGTCGAGCGCGTCGAGCGTCGCGCGGTCGGTCGTGTTGCCGTGCCGCACCTCGACGTGCAGGTTGGCGAGCTCGCCGCAGCCGCGGGCGATCGCCTCCTCCGCCTCCGGCGTGTCGGCGACGACGACCGCCGTCGAGCCGGGCGCGACGTAGTGGTCGAGCTCGTTGACGACGGTGCTCGTGCGCGAGTTCCAGCCGATGATCAGGACCTGCTGCGCCGGCTCCGGCACGCGCGCGGTGACGGCGATCGCCGTCGTGTCGACGGTCCCGCTGAACGGCTCGGCGCGGTCGAGCACGGAGTCGTCCTCGGCGACCGCGATCAGCCGGTCGCCTGGCTCCAGCTCGGCGTCGGCGGGCGGGTTGATCAGGATCTCGCCGTCGGCGCGCTGGAGGCCCATCACGGCGGCGTCCTCGTAGGCCAGCAGGATCTCGCCGTAGCTCTGGCCGACGAGCGCCGGATCCTCGCGGAAGTAGATCTCCTCGCCGTCGAAGTCGAGCAGCTCGATGTAGACGGCGGCCGCACCGGACTGACGGGAGGCCTGGACGATCAGCTTCGCGATCGTCTCGCGCTTGTCGATGAACGAGGCCTGGCCGTCGCCGACGAGGTGCGCCGCCTCGAGGTTCGCGGGATCGTGGATCTCGGCGACGATCCGGTAGCCGTCCTCGCGGCGGCGCGGGCCGCGCGTGAGCGCCAGCACCGTCTTGATCACCTCCGAGTCGGGATCCTCGGACTCCGGCGAGAGGACGATCACCGAGCGCGCCGAGCGCGGGTTCGCGATCGCGATGTCGGCGAGGTCGATCGGCGAGCCGGTGCGGCAGATCACGCGCGTCCCCTTGAGGTCGGCGACCTTCGAGCGGATCGCGTCCTCCATCTCGACCTTGTCGCGGTCGGCGAGGATCACGACCGACGGCTTCGTCTCGCTCTCGTTCGCGATCGCCAGCTCGGAGAGGATCGTGAAGACGGCGTCGGACCAGCCGAGCACGAGCGTGTGGTCCTGCTCGACGACGAACGAGCGGCCCTTGCGCAGCTCCATCAGTCTCTCGTCGAGGCCGGTCGCCAGGACGCCGATCAGCGCGCTGACGATGAACAGGCCGCCGAGCGTTACGAGCAGCATGATCACGAGATAGGGCCAGTGGCCGCCGTCGCCGGCGATCGTGCCGGCGTCCATCGCGTGCAGCAGCGTGTAGAACGACTGCCCGATGAAGCTGTGTCTGCCGCCGTTCGGGACCAGCTTGAAGGCGGTGATCAGGACGACCGCGACGATGATCAGGATCAGCGTCAGCAGCGCCAGCCAGGCGACCAGCGCGATCGGCCCGCGCGCCATCGTCGCGTCGAAGCGGTAGCGCAGCCGCTGGCGGCGGGTCGCCGCGAGGGGCTCCGGGAGCCGCCGCTCGCTCGCCTTCGGCGGCCGCGGCTGTGCGACGCCGCTGGCGGTGATCTCCTTCTTGGCGCGCTCGCGCGCGACGCGTCCTGTGCGTGACATTGCACCCCTATCGGCGTGTCGGGCCGGGGGCCTTAGCGCGCTCGAGTCGCTGGGGCGCCGGCGGCCGGCGCCCAGGTCGATCTGATCAGTAGAACGTCGCGGCGGTCAGCGACCGCGACCCCATGGCGGCGGCCGCGAACGCCTCGACGACCGCGGGATCGTACGCTGCTCCGGCGTCGCGCCGCAGGCTCGACAGCGCCTGCTCGGGCGTGCGGGGCGCCGCGTCCCGGCCTGAGGTCAGCACGTCGAACGCGTGGCAGACGTGGACGATCCGCGCGCCGAGCGGGATCTGCTCGCCGGTCAGGCCGTCGGGCGCGCCGCGGCCGTCCCAGCGCTCGCGGCAGGAGCGCACGAGCCCGGCGACGTCGCCCAGCTCGGGCGCGGTCGCGATCGTGCGCTCGCCCGCGACGGTCTGTCTCTCCACCTGCGGCTGCGCCTCCTCCTCGGCGCCCGGCGCGAGCGCCAGCAGGCCGATCTCGTGCAGCTCGGCGGCGTGGCGCAGGTCGCGGCGGTCGGCAGTCCCGAGGCCGAGGACGTGCGCGGTCGCGTCCGCCAGCCGCGCGACCGCGTTGGCGTGGCGGCGCAGCTCCGGATCGCGCTCGCCCAGCAGCGTCAGCAGGGTGTCGACGACCGGCCGCGCGCGGCCGCCGGCGTCGTGCTTGTCGGCGTACATGCGCTCGTCGGCGAGGCGCAGCGCGGCGACGCCGTCGGCCGCCTCGTCGGGCAGCCGCACGCTGCCGTAGGCGGCGGTGACGGTGTAGCCGTCGCCGGCCTGCGTGGCGGCGGCCGCGATCGCGCCGGGGGAGACGTTCGCGCTCGTCGGCACCAGCACGCAGAACTCGTCGCCGCCCATCCGGTAGGTGCGGGCCCCGGGGCCGCCGGCGAGCCGCAGCGCGTGGCCGATCCGCCGCAGCAGATGGTCGCCGGCGACGTGGCCAAAGCGGTCGTTGTAGCCCTTGAAGCCGTTGAGGTCGAGGAGGACCAGCGTCTCGCCGGCGTCGCCGAGCCGTTCGAGGTCGCGGGTCAGGGAGCGGGAGTTGCCGAGCCCGGTGACGTTGTCGGTGACCGCCTCCTGCTGCGTGCGCGCGAGCAGCTGGTAGTTGGCCGTGAGGCTCAGCGCCATCCGCACGAGCAGCGTCGCGACCGCCAACCCGGCGAGCGTGACGGTCACCGGTGCGGTGCGGTGGACCGTCCCCTCGGCGACCAGCAGCGCGAGCGCGGCCGCCCCGAGGAAGACCGGGATCACGATCTCCGCCCGGCGCGGACGGCGGCTCGCCGGTCTCCCCTCCGACCAGGCGCCGGCCGCCAGCAGCGCGACGCCGAGCATCCAGCCTGCGTCGTAGACGGTCCCGAACTGGGCGATCGTGCCGTGCGCCTGCGCGTGGCGGTAGAGGATCTCGGTCACCGCGACGATCGTGCCGGCGGCGCCGAGCAGCACGAAGCGACGGTCGAACGCCCAGCCGCGCAGCGCCAGCAGCCCGACGGCGGCGGCGACCACGACGATCGCCGCGGACGGGAAGACGGCGCCGGTGACGGTCGCGTCGCCGCTCGCTCCGAGCGCGCTCTCGACGATCACGGCGGCGCCGGCGGCCGCGACCGTGAGGGCGGAGAGGAGCGCGTCGAGGATGCGCGTGACGCGTATCGGGCGCGGCACCGAGCTGCGGCCGTAGACGATCATGCCGAGCAGGATGCACGGCCCGGTGCCGAACAGCAGCGCGTTCGAGAAGGTGACCGAGGCGTCGCCGTCCGCGCTCGTGCCGGTGATCGCGGTCGCGATCGCACCTGCGATCCACAGCGCGATGCCGGCGGTCCACCATACGATCTCGGCGCGGCCCGGGCCGGGCACCAGCAGCCGCAGGACGAGGGTTCCGCAGGCGGTCGCGACGGCGGCGTCGTAGAGCGCCTCGGCGAGGTCGATCCCGCCGATCCCGGCCGCCGTCCGCAGGAGCGAGCAGCCGCACAGCAGCAGGCTGCTCAGCAGCAGGACGCGAGCGAGACGGGGTGGGAGCGCGGATGGCATGGGCTCGATACCCCTTCCATCGGCGCTAACGCCGTTCGCCTTGACCGTGAAGATGATGGAGCGGGTCGAAGCGGGCTAGTAGTTGCCGCTGAGCCAGTCCCAGGCGCGCCGCAGGCGCGCGTGGAGCGGGCTGTCCATCACGTCGTCCGGGTCGGCCTCGAGCACGCCGGGGTTGTCGGTCGGCTCGTGCAGCTGGTCGACTCCGACGTTCAGCAGGACGCCGTGCTCGCGGATCTCGTCGATCTGGTCGGCGTCGGCGAAGCGGTGGCCGACCGGCGGCTGCGCCATCGCGATGATGACGCCGTCGAAGACGTCGACCTCCTCGTCGTAGAGCACGTGCTCGACGTCGCCGATCCGCTGGCCGTTGGGCGCGAGGACCGACACGCCTCTGTCGAGCACGAGGTAGGAGATCTGTGCGCCGAGGTCGTCCATCCGTCCCATGGTGCTCGCCCGCGCACGTGCGCAAACCTCGCGTTCAGCGGGCAGGATCTCCCGGCGCGGAGACGAATGCTCCGCACGGGAGAGCAGGTAATCGAGGAGGAGGGCGCCGTGCTGAAGCTGGATGTAAGCGCGTTGGATTACGCGATCGTGGCGGCGTACTTCGTCGTCGTCCTCGGCATCGGGTTCGTCGCCCGCCTGACGATCAAGTCCGATCTCGACTTCTTCCTCTCGGGCCGCTCGCTGCCGGCGTGGGTGACCGGCCTCGCGTTCGTCGCCGCGAACCTCGGGGCGCTCGAGATCCTCGGCCAGGCGGCGAACGGCGCCCAGTACGGGATCGCCTCGGTCCACTACTACTGGATCGGCGCCGTCCCCGCGATGGTGTTCCTGGGGATCGTGATGATGCCGTTCTACTACGGCGCGAAGGTGCGGTCGGTGCCGGAGTACCTGCGTCTGCGCTTCAACGAGGCGACGCACTTCTTCAACTCGATGACGTTCGCGGTCGCGACCGTGCTGATCTCGGGCGTGAACCTCTACGCGCTCGCGCTGATCCTGCACCTGATGCTCGGCTGGTCGACCTCGATCTCGATCCTCGCGGCGGCCGCGATCGTGCTCGTCTACATCACGCTCGGCGGGCTCACCTCGGCGATCTACAACGAGGTGCTGCAGTTCTTCATCATCATCGCCGGGCTGCTGCCGCTGATGCTCGTCGCGCTGCACTCGGTCGGCGGGGTCGACGGCCTGAAGGACAAGGTGAAGGCGTCGAGACTCGGCGACGGCGGGCTGCACGCCTGGCAGGGGCTCGGGATCCACCACCACACGAACCCGCTCGGCTCGGACTGGATCGGGGTCGTCTTCGGCCTCGGGTTCGTGCTCGGCTTTGGCTACTGGACGACGAACTTCGCCGAGGTGCAGCGCGCGCTCTCGGCCAACAACCTGTCGGCCGCGCGCCGCACGCCGCTGATCGGCGCCTACCCGAAGATCTTCATCCCCGCCGTCACGATCGTCCCGGGCCTGATCGCGCTCGTCACGGTGAAGGGGCTCGGCGGCAGCAGCACCGACCTGCAGTACAACACCGCGATCCCGCACCTGATCGCGAACCTGCTGCCCGAGGGAATGCTGGGGATCGCGATCACGGGCCTGATCGCCGCGTTCATGGCCGGCGTGGCGGCGAACGTGACGGCGTTCAACACGGTCGTCACCTACGACCTCGTGCAAGCGTACGTCGCGAGAGACAGAAGCCCCCAGTACTACCTGCGGGTCGGTCGCCTGGTGACGATCGCCGGGATCCTGATCTCGGTGGCGACGGCGTTCATCGCCAAGGGCTACTCGAACATCATGAACTACATCCAGACGCTGTTCAGCATCTTCAACGCGCCGCTGTTCGCCGTCTTCATCATCGCGATGTTCTGGCGCCGGGCGACCGCGTGGGGCGGCTTCTTCGCGCTCGTCGCCGGCACCGCCGCGGCGTACGCGGTCAACCGGCTCGCGGCGTACCACACGATCTTCCACTTCCCGGTCGCCTCGGTCACGTCGAGCTTCTGGCAGGCGATCATGGCGTTCGTCGTCTGCGCCGTCGTGCTCGTCGTGGTCTCGCTCGTGACGACGCCGAAGACGAACGAGCAGCTGCAGGGCCTCGTCTGGGGGCTGACGAACACCGACGCCGAGGAGCACCCGGACGAGCGCGACAAGCTCTGGTGGCGTTCGCCGTACCTGCTGGGCGGCGGCGCGATCGTGCTGATCGTGATCCTGAACATCATCTTCATCTGAGCCGGGAAGGAACCACTCCATGTCCTCCAGCGACGCACCCCCGATCGACCGTGAGGCCCAGCGCCGGGCCGCGAACCGCTTCGACATCCGCCGCCTGATCGGCGGCCTGCTGACGCTCTACGGGATCGTGCTGATCATCACCGGCATCGTCGGCGACCACCACGTCAAGACGAAGGCGGCGGGGATCAACATCGACCTGTGGGGCGGGATCGGAATGCTGATCGTGGGCCTGCTGATGCTCTTCTGGGCGTTCTCGCGGCCGACCGAGGTGCCGGAGCACGACTGAGGCGACGGGCGCGGCGGGACGGCGCGGGGGCGCGGCGGGGAAGGATCCGGGCGCGCGCGGCGTCTTGTCGTGCATGACCATTCGCACGCGCATCATCTCCACCGCCGGCGCCGTCGTCGCGCTGGCCGCCGTCCCCGTCGTCGCCCACGCGACCTCGGCCTCCGCGGCGAAGGCCGCGGCCAAGCCGACCGTGAGAGCCGCCGCCAACGCGGCGCAGCACAGAACGATCGTCGTGAACGGGAGCGGGCGGACGCTCTACCGCCTCGCGCCCGAGACCACCAAGCACCTGCTCTGCACGAGTGCGGCCTGCCTCGGCGCCTGGCCGCCGCTGACGATCCCCGCGCACCACACGCCGGTGAAGGGCGCCGGCATCCGTGGCAAGCTCGGCGTCCTCAAGCGCGGCGGCAAGCTGCAGGTGACGCTGAACGGCCAGCCGCTCTACACGTTCGTGGGTGACAGACGGGCGGGCCAGGCGAACGGCGAGGGGCTCGCAAGCTTCGGCGGCACGTGGCACACGCTGGCCGCGAAGGGTGGGACGACGAGCAGCGGCTCCGGCGCGGGCGCGTCGAGCCCCGCGCCCGCGAGCCCCGCCCCGGCGCCGATGAGCCCCGCTCCCACCACCCCGGCCCCCGCCGGCGACGGCTGGTGAGCGGCGGGCGGTCCGGCCGGGCGCGCAGGGTGCCCGCGCGCCCGGCCGACCGCCGTCCTAGCCCAGCACCAGCTCGGCGGCCGCGCGCACGGTCGCGGCGTCGCCGCTGATCAGGAGCGTCGTCACGATCGACTCGCGCCACGCCTCGAGGTCGTGGCGGATCTTCTCTCTCGGGCCGATCAGCGAGAGCGCCTCGATCAGCTCGCGCGGGATCGCGGCGCCGGCCTCGGCCTTCTTGCCGTCGAGGTACAGCTCCTGGACCTCGTCGACCATCGCCTCGTAGCCCATCCGGATCGCGACGTTGGCGTGGAAGTTTCTCCCTCTCGCGCCCATCCCGCCGAAGTAGAGGGCGTAGAACGGGCGCAGCATGTCGGCTGCCGCGTCGAGGTCGTCGGTCACGATCAGCGGCACCGTCGCGCAGATCTCGAAGTCGTCGTAGCCGTGCCGCGCGCCCTCGCGCGCGAAGCCCTCGTCGAGCGACTCGCGGTACATCTCCTCGTGCGACGGTGCGAACAGCATCGCGAACCAGCCGTCGCACAGCTCGGCCGCGAGCGCGATGTTTCTCGGTCCCTCGGCCCCGAGATAGATCGGGATCTCCTCCCGCAGCGGGTGGATCGACGGTCTCAGCGCCTTGCCGAGCCCCGTCCCGCCCGGCAGCGGCAGCGGGTAGTACGGCCCGTCGCTCGTGACCGGCGCCTTCCGCGCCCAGACGTCGCGCAGGATCCCGATGTACTCGCGCGTGCGCGCGAGCGGCTTCTCGAACGGCATCCCGTACCAGCCCTCCACGACCTGCGGCCCGGAGACCCCGAGCCCGAGGATGAAGCGGCCGCCGGAGAGGTGGTCGAGCGTCATCGCGGCCATCGCGGTCGCCGTCGGCTGGCGGGCGGAGAGCTGCGTGATGCCGGTCCCGAGCTTCAGTCGCTCGGTCCGCGCGCCCCACCAGGCGAGCGGCGTGAGGCCGTCGGAGCCGTACGCCTCGGCGGTCCAGATCGAGTCGAGCCCGAGCCGCTCGGCCTCCGCGATCGACTCCTCGACGCCCGGCGGCGGACCCGCCGACCAGTAGCCGGTGTTCAGGCCGAGCTTCAGCTCACCCGCCATCGTTCCTCCTCGCTCCGACCGCCATCATGGGCTCGCGAGCCTAACGACCGCGCGCACAGGTCGCGCCGGGTTACGCTGAGCGGCGAGATGGCCGGCAGAGACACGCCCGCGACCCGCGCCGCCCGCAGAGCCGGGATCGCCTTCACGCTCCACGAGTACGCCCACGATCCCGCCGCCGCGTCCTACGCGCTGGAGGCAGTGACGGCACTCGGGCTCGATCCGGCGCGCGTCTTCAAGACGCTCGTCGTCACGGTCGGGGAGGAGCTGACGGTCTGCGTCGTTCCCGCCGCCGACACGCTCGACCTCCGCGCGCTGGGGAAGCGCGCGGCGCTCGCGCCGACCGACCGTGCCGAGCGGGTGACCGGCTACGTCGCGGGCGGGATCAGCCCGCTCGGCCAGCGCAGAGCACTCCCGACGCTGCTCGACGACAGCGCCCTCGCCTTCGAGACGATCCACGTCAGCGCGGGACGGCGCGGCCTCGAGATCGAGCTGGCGCCCGCCGACCTCGTCGCGCTCACGAGAGCGAGCGTGCGCACGCTGCGGCGCGATCCGGCCTCCGGCGGCTAGGCGGGCTCAGCCGAGCCCGATCGCCGTGCCGCGCGCGCCGGCGGTGGCGGCGGCCGGCGGCGCCGGCGCGACGGTCGCCGCCAGCGCGTCGGGCGCGGCCGCGTTGCGCGCCGCGCCCGCCGCCAGCTGGCCGACGCCGGCCAGCAGCAGCAGGTCGATCCCGAGCCCGAAGACGGCGCCCAGCTGCGACTCGACGAAGTCGAACACCTGCGTCACGAAGATCGCCATCAGCAGCGCCCGCTCGAACCAGCGCAGGCAGTCGACGCGGTCGCCGGCGCGCAGCCGCGCGATCCCGATCCCGATCAGGGCGGTCGAGACGAAGCTCGCGCTGAGGCTGAACCAGTTCTGCGTCGTCAGGTTCGACCACCCGTCGGGGCCGAAGCCGGGGTGCGCGCCGCCGAGGTGCAGCCCGACCGACAGCGCCAGCTCGAACGCGGCGAGCGCCGACAGCAGCGCCCAGCAGCTGAACAGCGCGATCATCGCGACCGGGAAGCGGGGGCTCGCGACGATCCCCTCGCCGAGCGCGCGCACGCGGGCGTACGCGCGGGAGATCGCGGTCGGCGCGGGTCTCGGGATCGTCGCGACCTGCGCCAGCAGCGCGCGCAGCGGCGCGACCAGCGGGTCGCTCTGGTCGGCACGCTCGAGCATCGCGAGCGCCTGGCGCCGCTCGTCCTCGTCGAGCCGGTGCCGGGCCGCCTCGCCGACCAGCTCCAGGGCGTTGGAGACGTACTCGCGCGAGCTGAAGCCCTGGCGCCGCTGCGCCCACCGCGCGGTGAGGAAGAGCAGGACGAAGATCACGTAGATGACGCCGGCGGCCGGCTTGTAGAAGTAGTTGTTGTCGGAGGTGATGAACTTGCCCAGCTCGTCGATGAAGAAGCCGAAGCCGATCCCGCCGACGATCGCCGCGCGCTGACGCACGCCGCGCCCGAGGAACGTCAGCGACAGCGCGATCGCGGCGAGCATGAAGAAGCCGCCGTAGAGCAGATGGGCGATGTGGAGGCCGTGGCCGCCGAGCTGCGGGTAGTTCGTCAGCCACAGCTCGGTGCGGATCACGAGCACGGTCGTGACCGAGGTGAGCAGCAGCGTCTCGTGCAGTGCCGCGAAGTCGCTCGCGCGGACCGCCCACGAGCCGCCGATGCGCGCCGGCGAGGGCGTGCGTGCGAAGGGGGACCTCATGCCCGGTTGATCGGCAGGAAGCCCGGGCTATGATGAGCGTCATAGTGCGTAAGGAGACCGATCCGGCCGGCGGGACGAGCGAGACGAGCGGGACGAGTCGCGAGCGGATGATCGCGAGCGCCGCGCTGCTGTTCCGCGAGAACGGCTACAGCGGCACCGGCTTCCGCGACGTCGTCACGCACAGCGGCGCCCCGCGCGGCTCGATCTACCATCACTTCCCGGGCGGCAAGGCGCAGCTCGCGCAGGAGACGATCGACTACGCCGCCGGCGTCGTCGAGTCGGCGATCGAGCGCGGCGCCGCCGCCGGCGACCCGCTCGCCGCCCTGCGGGCGACGCTCGCCTGGTGGCGCGCGACGCTCGTCGCGAGCGACTACCGCGCCGGCTGCCCGATCGTCGCGATCACGGTCGAGGCGCACGAGCCGGAGCTGTCGGAGTCCGCCGACCTCGCGTTCGCGCGCTGGGAACGCGTGCTCGCCGCCGCACTGCGCGACGGCGGCGTCCCGCCCGCGCGCGCCGCGCGCCTCGCGACGCTCGCGGTCGCCGCCGTCGAGGGCGCCGTGATCCGCTGCCGCGCGGCCCGCGACACGGCGGCGCTGGACGAGGTCGGCCGCGAGCTGGAGGCGATCTTCCGGGGGGCGCGGGACGGGGGGTAGGAGTCGGAGAGCATTCCAAGTTGATCCAACCCAATCCAAGAATTTGGATCTAGGTCCAGATTCTTGGAGGAACTTGGATAGATTTGGATCATGTTCGTCGCCACGCCGCCGCCCTTCGAGACGATCGACGTCGAGACATTTCGGCGCGCCGTGGAGATGCCGGCTCCGCTCGCCCCGCGCGGCTACGTTCATTGGGACAAGCTGCGTCACCTCGATCCTCCCGACGGCCTCAGCCACGAGGCATGGTGGTTCGCGATCAAGCTGCAGCGAAACGCTCGCCCGCTCCCGCTGCGCGGGATCGATCGCAGCTGGCTCTGCTTTTCGCTGCCCGACTCGGTCCTGCGGCTGCTCCACTACGTCGACCAGCACTGTGCCGGCGAGGTCAAGATGGACGAGGTCGTGGCCGGTGACGAGGATGCCAAGCGCTACTACCTCGTGAACTCGCTGTTGGAGGAGGCGATCCGCTCCAGCCAGCTCGAAGGGGCGACGACCTCGCGACAGGCGGCGAAGGAGCTGCTGCGCAGCGGTCGCGAGCCGGTGGACCGCAGCGAGCGAATGATCGTCAACAACCATCGCGGCCTCGCGTTCATGCGCGAGCGGATGGGCGATCGGCTGACCCCCGCGCTCGTGCTCGAGCTGCACCGGATCCTGACGGAGGGGACGCTCGACGACCCCACGGCGGCGGGGCGATTGCAGACCGCGCAGGACGAACGCGTCGCGGTGCACGATCGTGACGGTGGCCGGGTCGTGCACGTCCCCCCGCCTGCCGACGAGCTGCCCGAGCGGCTTCAGGCACTCTGCGACTTCGCGAACGCCGACGCGGATGCTGAGCCGTTCGTCCATCCGGTCGTCCGCGCGATGCTGCTCCACTTCTGGCTCGCGTACGACCACCCGTTCGCGGATGGCAACGGCCGCACCGCGCGGGCGCTGTTCTACTGGTCGATGCGCACGAGCGGCTACTGGCTGGTCGAATACCTCTCGATCTCGCGCATCTTCCGCGACGCGCCGGCGAAGTACATGCGCGCTTACCTCTACAGCGAGACCGACGGCGGCGACACGACCTACTTTCTCCTGCATCACCTCGAGGTGATCCGGCGGGCGGCAGAGGAGCTGGTCGCCTACCTCAGACGCAAGATGCGCGAGGTCCATGACGTCGAGCAGCTGCTGGCGGACACGTCGGCGTTCAATCACCGGCAGCTCGCACTGCTGAGCGACGCCCTTCGGCACCCGGATCGCTCGTACACGCTCGGCCTCCACGCCGCCAGTCATCGCGTCACCCACGAGACCGCCCGCGGCGACCTCACCGTGCTCGCGGAGTGGGGCCTGCTCGAGCGACGCCGCAATGGGCGTGCCTACCGCTTCTCGGCGGCGCCCAACCTGGCACTCCGGCTCAAGCAGCTCCCACAGACCGGCTAGAAGCGTCGTGCGACGTCAGGCGGCGAGCGTGGGCGCCGGGGGCGCCGCCACGAACGTCTGCGCGAGCTGCGAGGGCTCGCCGACGTGGCGTCCCTGCACCGCGTCGATCCCGAGCGCGCGCAGCAGGGCGTGCGTCTCGGCGTCGTCGACGCCGTCGGCGATGGTGCGGCGGCCGAGCGCGTGCACCGCGCGCACGAGCGCCTCGATCATCATCCGGTCGGCGGCGCTCGTGACGCAGCGGCGGACCAGCGCGGCGTCGAACGTGACGCCTTCGGAGGGCAGCTCCCGTAGGTGCGCGAAGTTGCCCAGCTCGGCGCCGAAGCCGTCGAGCGTGAAGCGGCAGCCGAGCTGCGTGACCTGCTCGGCGAACGCGCGCGCTCTCGGCAGGTCGGCGACGGCGAACGCCTCCGACAGCTGGAACCAGAGCAGGTCGGCGGGAACCCCGGTCTCGGCGAGCGCGTCGGCCACGTCGGGGATCAGCGCCGTGTCGGCGAGCGCGCCGGCGGAGACCTGGACCGCCAGCGGGGTCGTCGCCTGCGGCCGCTGCGCCAGCAGCGCGATCGCCCGCCGCGCGACCCAGCGGTCCATCTGCGCGACGAGACCGTGCTTGCGCGCGGTCGGGACGAACGCGGCGGGCGCTATCAGCGCGCCGTCCTCCCCGGCCATCTGCAGCAGCAGCTCGTGCGCGACGACCACGCCCGTCTGCGCATCGGCGATCGGCTGCGCGACGAGCGCGAGGCTGTCGTCGAGCGCGTCGCCGATGCGATCGATCCAGGCGCGGCGGGCGAGCGCCCGGCGGCTGGCGTGCCGTTCGAGCTGGAAGAAGGCGAAGCGGTCGCCGCCAGCCGCCTTCGCGTCGCCGGTCGCCAGCTCGGCGTCGATCAGGACGCCGTCGGCTGTCAGCTCGGCCGCGCCTTCGAGCAGGACGACGCCGACGCTCGCGGTGACCGACCGGGAGGCCGCGTCGCCGAGCGGCGTCGTCGCCTCGCGCACGGCTCTCACGAGCTTGTCGCCGACGATCTCCGCCTCGGTGCGATCTGCCTTCGGCAGCAGCACCGCGAAGACGTCGCCGCCGCGGCGCGCGAGCGTGTCGGTCGTGCGCAGGCTGCGCTGGAGGACCTGGCCGACGCTCACGAGCAGCGCGTCGCCGGCGGCCGCGCCGAGCGACGCGTTGACCTCCTCGGTGCCGTCGAGGCCCGACGAGGAGCACCGCTCCCTCGGCGCCGTAGCGGCGCACGTAGGCGACCTGGCGCCCCAGCTCCTGCTCGAAGCGGTCGTTGTTCAACAGGCCGGTGAGCGCGTCGTGGTCGGCGAGGTGACGCAGCTCCTCCTCGAAGCGCTTGCGCGCGGTCACGTCGATCACCTGGACGAGGACGCGATCGTCGCGGCGGCCGGTCGCGTCGTGCAGCGCCGCCGCGTGGACCGAGACGGTCACGGGCCCGCGCAGGCAGCGCAGCTCGGCCTCGATCCTTTCGCGGCGGCCGTCGCGCAGCTCCGCCAACTGCTCGCGCAGCGTGATCACGTCGCCGGGCTGCAGCAGCGAGGCGAGCGAGCGCCCGACCAGCTCCTCGGACGTGTGGCCGCCGATCCGCGCGAGTGCCGCGTTCGCCTCCACGATCCGGTCGTCGCGGTCGAGCACCGCGTTGCCGATCGGCGCCGTCGCGAAGATCGAGTCGCTCGGCTGGCTGGGACGGTCGGCGACCCAGCGGAGCCGGCGGTGAAGGCGGAGCGATGCTGGGGAAAACGGGGCCACGCCCAGCTAATCGGCCCGCGACCCCCTCACTTGAATGGTGAGATCCGGCTGCCGCTACGCTCGCCACGATGACCGACGCCAGCCGCCTGACCGCGCAGCTCGGCTCCTGGCGCGAGCGGCCCGGGCCGCTGTTCGAGCGGCTCGCCGACGCGGTCGGCGCGGTGATCGAGCGCGGCGCGCTCGACGGCACGCGGCTCCCGGCCGAGCGGCGGCTGGCGGCCGAGCTGGCCGTCAGCCGCAGCCTCGTCGCGCGCGCCTACGAGCTGCTGCGCGAGCGGCAGCTCGTCAGCTCGCGCGAGCGCTCGGGCACCGTCGTGCGCTCGCTCGGGACGCGCCGCTCGGCGCCGGGAGCGCAGCTGCCGCAGCTCCCCCAGCTGCTCGCGAGCGACGGTCGCGGGCTCG
>JAATFK010000578.1 GCA_015655225.1 Solirubrobacterales bacterium
GGCGACGCGCAGCCCGGCTGGCTCGTCCTCGCGGTCGTGCTCGAAGGGCTCTCCTGCCTCTCCTACGTGATGCTGTTCCGGCCGGTCTTCTGCCGCCAGATGTCGTGGCGCTCGAGCATGCAGATCGGCTGGTCGGAGCTGGGCGTCGGCTCGATCGTCCCCGCCAGCGGCGCGGCCGGCCTCGCGCTCGGCGCCTGGGCGCTGATCCAGGGCGGCATGTCGGCCGACCGCGTCGCGCGGCGCTCGGTCGCGTTCTTCATCATCAAGGGCTCGGTCAACTTCGTCGCGGTCGCCGTCATCGGCCTGCTGATGGCGATCGGCGTCGGCCCGCACCGATCGCTCTGGCTGACGGCGTTCCCCGCCGCCCTCTCGGTGCTCGCGATCACCGGCGTGATCCTGCTGCCGAAGCTCGGTCCCGGCCTGCCGCCGGGGGAGGACGCGGGCAAGGTGCGGCGCGGCGTCTCGGCCGCGCGCGGCAGCATCATCCTCGGCACGAAGGAGGCGGGGGAGATCCTGCGGCGCGGCGACCCGCTCGTCTTCGCGGGCGCGTTCGGCTACTGGATCTGGGACAACGCGGTGCTGTGGGCGACCTACCACGCGTTCGGCGCCTCGCCGCCGCTGACGGTGATCCTGATGGCCTACCTGATCGGCCAGCTCGGCGGCCTGCTGCCGATCCCGGGCGGCGTCGGCGGGATCGACGGCGGCCTGATCGGCACCTTCATCGTCTTCGGAGCTCCCGCCGCGGTCACCGCGCTGGCGGTCCTGACCTACCGGGTGATCCTCTTCTGGCTGCCGCTGATCGGCGGCGCGATCGGCTTCGTCTCGCTGCGCAGAGACCTCGCCAAGGGCGAGGACAGCACCGTCTTCGCCCCGTGCTGACCCCGAGATAGTTCTTCTCGTAGAAGCATTGCTATCGTGGAGCGCGTGCCCCGCTCCGCCCCCGCAAGCGCCTCGCACCGCTTCCTGATCCTCGGGATCTGCTGCATGAGCCTCTTCATCGTGGGGCTCGACGCGACGGTCGTGAACATCGCGCTGCCGTCGATCCGCACCGACCTGCACGCCTCCGTCGCGGAGCTGCAGTGGACGATCGACGCGTACACGCTGACGCTCGCCGCCCTGCTGATGCTGTCGGGCTCGACCGCCGACCGGCTCGGCCGCGCGAAGATCTTCCAGCTCGGCCTCCTGCTCTTCACGCTCGGCTCGGCGCTCTGCAGCGTCGCCCCGAACGTGCAGCTGCTGATCGCGTTCCGCGTGATGCAGGCGATCGGCGGCTCGATGCTCAACCCGGTCGCGATGGGGATCATCCGCAACACCTTCACCGACCCCCGCGAGCGGGCGCAGGCGATCGGCATCTGGGGCGCCGTGATCGGCCTCAGCATGGCGCTCGGGCCGGTCGTCGGCGGCCTGCTCGTCCAGGTCGTCGACTGGCGCGCGATCTTCTGGATCAACATCCCCGTCGGGCTCGCCGCGATCGCCCTCACCGCCCGCTACGTGCCGGAGTCGAGAGCGCCGCACGCGCGCGCGCTCGACCTGGTCGGCCAGGGGCTCGTGATCGTGCTGCTGGTGGCGCTGACCTACGGGATCATCGACGCGCCGAAGGCCGGCTGGACCTCGACCCGCACGATCGTCCTCTTCACGCTCGCGGCGATCGCGCTGATCGCCCTGGTCGCCTACGAGCTGCGCCGCCGCGAGCCGCTGATCGACGTGCGCTTCTTCCGCAGCGCGCCGTTCTCGGGCGCGACCGTGATCGCGATCGCGTCGTTCGCCGCACTCGGCGGCTTCCTCTTCCTCAACACGCTCTACCTGCAGACCGCGCGCGGCCTCTCGCCGCTGACCGCCGGTCTCTGGACGCTCCCGATGGCGGGGATGATGGTTGTCCTCAGCCCCGTCTCCGGACGGCTCGTCGCCCGCTTCGGCGCGCGTCCGTCACTGCTGCTCGGCGGTGCCGGGCTGCTGCTCGGCGCGGTGCTGCTGACGAGCGTCACGGCAACGACGCCGTTCGTCCACCTCCTGATCGCGTACCTGCTGTTCGGGGTCGGCGTCGGCTTCGTCAACGCGCCGATCACGAACACCGCGATGTCGGGCATGCCGGCCGAGCAGGCCGGCGTCGCGGCGGCCGTCGCGTCGACCAGCCGCCAGATCGGCAACACGCTCGGCGTCGCGCTGCTCGGCGCGGTTGCCGTCCCGGCCGCGGCGGCCGCCAGCGGCACGGCGATCGCGGGTGCGAGCCACGCCGGCTGGTGGGTCGTCGCCGGCTGCGGGGCGCTGATCGTGCTGATCGGCCTCGCGACGACCAGCCGCTGGGCGCTCGGCACCGCCGACCGCACGAGAACCCGGCTCAGCGACCGCGCCGCGGCGCCCGCCTGATGGTGCCGCCTCGCGAGGCCGCGTCCGCGCAGCGGAGCTGGCAGCTGATGCGCGAGCTGGTGCTCGACAACGACCGCCGCAGACAGGTGAGCGACGAGCTGGGCCTCAGCTTCGGGCGCCTGAAGGCTCTGCGCGCCCTGCTCGACGGGCCGCTGACGATGCGCGAGCTGACCGAGCGACTGCAGACCGACAAGCCCTACACGACGTTGATGGTCGACGATCTCGAGAGACGCGAGCTGCTGGTGCGCAGCGTCGACCCGAGCGACCGCCGCGTGAAGATCGTCACCGCGACCGAGGCCGGGCTCGCGCTCGCCCGTCGCGCCGACGCGCTGATCGACGTGCCGCCGGCGGCGCTCCTCACGCTCTCGGCGGACGATCTCGCCGCGCTGGAGCGGATCCTCGCGGCGGCCGAGATCACGCGCTGAGCTCGGCCGCGAGGCGCGCGCCGGCGGCCTCCAGCGCCGCGAGCGTCCCCGCCTCGCGGACGCTCGCGAGGCCGAGCGCCGCGGCGCCGGCCGCGTCGAGCTCGCTGCGCCCGACGATCGCGTGGACCGGGACCCCCGCCGCGCGACCGCGCGCGGCGACGACGGCGGCGAGCTTGCCCTCGGCGGTCTGCGCGTCGAGCCCGCCCTCGCCGGTCACGACGGCGGCGGCTTGCTGGAGCTGCTGGTCGAAGCCGATCCGGTCGAGCACCGCGTCGGCGCCGGCGACCAGCTCGGCGTCGAGGCAGGCCCACAGCCCGCCCGCGAGGCCGCCGGCCGCGCCGGTGCGCGGGACCGAGCGCGGGTCGCGGGGGAAGTGGTCGGCGAGCGCGTCGAGGCGCGCGGCGAGCCGCGCGACGGCGGCCGCGTCGGCGCCCTTCTGCGGCGCGTAGACGGCGGCCGCGCGCTCCCACGGCGTGGTCACGTCGCAGAGGACGGTGAGGCGCGCCCCGCGGAGGCCGCCGGCGCTGTAGATCGCCGCGAGCGCGCCAATCCCGCCGTCCGTCGTCGCGCTGCCGCCGACGGTCACGAGCAGGTCGCGGGCGCCGGCGGCGATCGCCGCCACGACCAGCTCGCCGGTCCCGCGCGAGGAGGCGCGCTCGGCGTCGCGCTCGGTGGGCGCGACGAGCCCGAGGCCCGACGCCTGCGCCAGCTCGACGACGGCGGTGGGGTGGGAGCCGCGGCCCGCGCCGCTCGCGTCGCCGGCGAGCAGCCCGAGTCGCGCCATCACCTCGCGGCCGAGCGGATCGAGGACCGGGACCTCGCGCTCCGAGGCGGCCGGGCCGGCGGCCGCCAGCAGCGCGTCGAGCGTGCCCTCGCCGCCGTCGCCGGCCGGCAGCGCGACGGCGCTCGCGCCGGTCGAGCGGATCCCGCGCGCGATCGCCGCCGCGACCTCGGCGCTCGCGAGCGTCCCCTTGAAGGAGTCGGGCACGACGAGGATCGGGGCGAGCGCGGCGATCGGCCCATCCTCGCAGCGCGGCGGCCGGGCGGTCGGGCGGCCACGGCGTCCGGCGATAGGGTTGCCGCCGTGAGCGACCCCCTCCGAGTCGTCGTGGGCGAGGATCAGGCGCTGACGCGCGAGGGGATCGTCCGCGTCCTCGAACGCGCCGGCTTCGCCGTCGTGGCGGTCGCCGCCGACGCGCCCGACGTCCTGCGCAAGGCCCGCGCGCACCACCCCGACGTCGTCATCACCGACATCCAGATGCCGCCCGACCTGAGCGACGACGGGCTGCGGGCGGCGCTCGAGCTGCGCGCGACCGAGCCGGGCCTCGGCGTGATCGTCCTCTCGCAGTTCCTCGAGGACCGCTACGCGCTGGAGCTGGTCGGCGA
>JAATFK010000182.1 GCA_015655225.1 Solirubrobacterales bacterium
CGGTCGCCGTGCTGCTGCCCGCCAACGTCCTGCACGTCGCCGCGATGAGCGTCTGGGTCGGCGGCCTCGTCGCGCTGCTGCTGGCGCTGCCGGCGGCGACCCGCCGGCTCGACGGCGGTGACCGCGGCCGGCTGCTGGCGGCCGCGCTGACGCGCTTCTCGCCGCTCGCCCTGGCCGGCGTGATCGTCCTGCTCGTCACCGGGCTGGTGCAGAGCTACGTGCTCGTGCGCACGCCCGCGCACCTGCTGAACACCGCGTTCGGCCGCGTGGCGCTGATCAAGTTCGGGCTGCTGCTGGTCCTGATCGGCTTCGGCGCCTACCAGCGGCGGCGCTCGCTGCCGCGACTGGAGCGCGTCGCGGCGGAGGGCGTCAGCCCGGGCGCCGCCGGCGTGCTGCTGCGCCGGGCGCTGCGCGGCGAGCTGGCGCTGATCGTCGCCGTCTTCGGCGTGACCGGCGCGCTGACCGGCTACGCGCCGTCGATCACGGTCGGCGGCGGGCCGTACGCGAAGACGACGACGGTCGGTCCGGCTCAGCTCCAGATCTCGCTCGACCCCGCCGCCGTCGGCTCGAACGAGATGCATCTCTACCTGCTGAATCCGAGAGACGGCACGCAGTACACGGGGGCGAAGGAGGTCGACGTCTCGGCGACGCAGCCGAAGCAGTCGATCGGCCCGATCGAGGAGAAGGCCGACCTCGCCGGCCCCGGCCACTACGTCGTGCCGTCCGCGACGTTCGGCGTGCCGGGGACGTGGGACGTGACGGTCACGGTCCGCGTCTCGGCCTTCGACGAGTACACGCGCAAGCTGGAGGTTCCGATCAAATGACCCGACCGATGCCATGGCGCCGCGCGCCGCGCGCGACCGCCGTCGCTTCCCTGCTGGCGCTGCTCGTCGCGCTCGACGCCGGCTTCCCGTCGCTCGCGAGCGCGCACGGGCTCGTCGGCGGCACGACCCTGCCGATCCCCGAGTGGCTGTTCGCGTGGGCGGCGGCGATCGTCCTGATCGTCTCGTTCTTCGCGCTCGCGCTGCTGTGGCCGCGACCGCGGCTCCAGCAGCACGGGCTGCGCAAGGTCGCGCGGATCCCGCGCGGGACGAGACCGGTCTGCGAGCTGATCGGCGTCGCGCTGTTCGCGATCGTCGTCTACTGCGCGTTCGCCGGCACCTCGGTGCCGCTCGCGAACCTCGCGCCGACCGTCGTCTGGGTCGCGTTCTGGGTCGGCGTGCCGGTCGCGAGCGTGCTGCTCGGCGACATCTTCCGCCCGTTCAACCCCTGGCGGGCGATCGCGCGCTGGTTCGGGCTGCTGGGGAAGCTCGTGCCCGGCCTCGCGGGCGAGCCGATGCGCTACCCGGCGCGGCTCGGGAACTGGCCTGCGGCGGCCGGGATCATCGCGTTCGCATGGGTCGAGCTGGTCTACGTCAACCGCGACGACCCGGCGACGCTCGGCGTCCTGATGGTCAGCTTCGCGTTCGTCCAGGTGATCGGGATCAGCCTCTTCGGCGATGAGACGTGGAGCACGCGGGCGGACCCGTTCAGCGTCTGGTTCGGCCTCTGCGCGCGGATCTCGGTGTGGGAGACGCGCGGGCGGGACCTCTGCGTTCGGCCGCTGCTGTCGGGGCTCCCGGGGCTGGAGGTGCTGCCGGGGACGGTCGCGCTGCTGTGCGCGCTGATCGGCTCGACGACGTTCGACGGCGCCTCCAACGGCGTGCTGTGGGTGAACGTCGCGCCGCACCTGCAGACGTTCTTCGGCAACCTCGGGTTCGGTCCGACGGCCGCCGGCGAGGTCTCGTTCTCGCTAGGGCTGGCGATCGCGGTCGCGTTCGTCGCGCTGCTCTACTGGGCCGGCGTGCGCGGCATGCGGACGGTCGGCGGGCGGCACACGACGACGGAGCTGGCGGGACGGTTCGTCCACACGCTCGTGCCGATCGCGTTCGCCTACGCGCTCGCGCACTACTTCTCGCTGCTCGTCTACCAGGGGCAGGCGCTCGGCTACCTGATCTCCGACCCGCTCGGGCACGGCTCGAACCTGTTCGGGACCGCGAACGGGCAGGTCAACTACGGCCTGATCTCAGCCTCGGCGATCTGGTACGTCCAGGTCGGTGCGCTCGTCGCCGGGCACGTCGGCGGGCTCGTCCTGGCGCACGACCGCGCGCTGGCGGTCTACCGCGAGGACGCGGTCGCGGCGACCCGCTCGCAGTACTGGATGCTGACCGTGATGGTCGGCTTCACGTGCCTCGGGCTGTGGCTGCTCTCGGCGGTCAACACGTGAGGCGCGGCCGGGAGGCCGCTCGCGCGCTAGGCGCGGGCGGCGTCGCGCCGCTCGGCCGCGGCGGCGCGCGACTCGATGCGCGCGGCCATGCGGCCGCGGCGGGCCGGTCTGCCGGCCGCCTTGCGCTTCTTCTCGCGCATCGTCGAGATGCCGAGGCCGCCCGCGAGCAGCACTGCCGGGGCGGCGTAGATGAACGACACGTACCAATGGCCGAAGCAGGCGAAGACCGTCATCGGTCAGAGCCTAGCGCTCGGCTGCCATCGATGCCAGACAGGAGGTTCCCCATGCAACGACGATCGATCGCTGCCGTCACGACGGCCGCCTTCGCGCTCGGCCTGCCGGCCGCCGCGCAGGCGCACGTGACGTTGCAGCCCAGCAGTGAGCCAGCCGGCGCGGAGACCGTGCTGAACGTGCGCGTGCCGACCGAGCGCGACGACGCCTCGACCGTGAGAGTCGACGTCAGACTGCCGCCCGGCTTCGTCGAGGCCGACGTCGAGCCGCAGCCCGGCTGGAGAGTGAAGGTCGTCAAGCAGAAGCTCGCGAAGCCGATCCAGACCGACGACGGGCCGATCAACGAGGCGGTCTCGGAGATCAGCTGGACCGGCAGCGGGACGGGCGAGGGCGCGATCCCGCCGGGAGGCTTCAAGGACTTCCCGGTGCTCGTGCTGCTCCCTGGCAGAGCCGGCCAGAGACTCACGTTCAAGGCCGTGCAGACGTACTCGAACCACGCCGTCGTGCGCTGGATCGGCGCGCCCGGCAGCGAGTCGCCGGCGCCGCAGGTGACGCTCACGAGCGCCTCCGACGCGGCTGGGTCGGCTGGGTCGAGCGGGTCCACGGGCTCCGCCCCGACGCCGGCAACCGCCGTCGTGCAGAAGAGCGACGGGGCCAGCAAGGGCCTCGGCGTGGCCGCGCTGATCGCCGGAGTGCTCGGGCTCGTGCTCGGCGCCGGCGCCCTGTTCCTCTCGCTGCGCCGGACGCGCGCCGCCGCCTAGCGAGCCGACCGTGTCCGTGCTGCTGACCGCGCTCCTCGCACTCGCCCCGGCGCTGCTGCTGCTCGGCCTGGTGCTGCTCGGGTGCTTCCCGGGCGAGCGCGCCATCGCCGCGGCCGTGGCCAGGGCCTGGCGGCGACGCCGCCCCGGGCGGTCGAGCGGGCGAAGCGGGCGCAACGGCACGGACCTCCCCCGCGGCGGCCGGCTGATCGCGGCCAGCCTCGCCGGACGGGGACCCCCGGCGCCCCAGCCGGCCTGACGCCGGCCACGACCCCCCCCGCCGCCCGTAGGCTGTGCGAATGGGAACCCTGGTGGCCGGGGTCGACTGCTCGACGCAGGCGACGAAGGTCCTCGTGCTCGACGCCGAGGACGGACGCGTGCTCGCTCGCGGCCAGGCGCCGCACGAGGTGCGCGGGAGCGACGGCGCGCGTGAGAGCGACCCCGAGGGCTGGTGGGAGGCGCTGCGGGCCGCGCTGGCACAGACAGGACGTGCTCGGGAGATCGAGGCGATCGCGGTCGCCGGCCAGCAGCACGGGCTCGTCGCGCTCGATCGCGACGGCCGCCCGCTGCGTCCCGCGCCGCTCTGGAACGACGTCACGAGCGCGCCCGACGCGACCGCGCTGATCGCCGACCTCGGCGGTCCCGACGCGTGGGCGCGACGGATCGGCAGCGTGCCGACGGCCTCCTTCACCGTCACGAAGTGGGCGCGGCTGCGGCGGATCGATCCGCGCGCGGCGGAGGCGGTCGCGGCGGTGCGGCTACCCCATGACTTCCTCACCGAGCGGCTGAGCGGCCGGGCGGTGACCGACCGCGGCGACGCGTCCGGCAGCGGCTGGTGGTCGCCGGCCGACGGCGCCTACGCCGACGACGTGCTCGCGCTGGAGCGGGTCGGCCTCGACCGCGCGCTGCTGCCGGAGGTGCTGCCCGGGAGCGCGGCGGTGGGGATGGCGCGGACCGCCGGCGCGGCGGGGCTTGGACTGCGCGCCGAGACGGTCGTGGCGGCCGGCACCGGCGACAACATGGCGGCCGCCGTCGGGCTCGGGCTGGAGGGCGGGACGCCGGTGGTGAGCCTCGGGACCTCGGGCACCGCGTTCGCGGTGACGACGCGGCCGTCGGCCGACGCGAGCGGGATCGTCGCCGGCTTCGCGGACGGGGGCGAGCGCTTCCTCCCACTCGTCTGCACGCTCAACGCGACGCTCGCGATCGACCGCGTCGCGGCGTGGCTGGGGCTCGACCGCGAGGCGGTGGAGCCGGCCGGGGAGGTGGTCGTGCTGCCGTACCTCGACGGCGAGCGGACGCCGGTCTACCCGCACGCGGCGGGGACGATCACCGGGCTGCGGCACGCGACGACGCCGGGCCAGATCCTCCAGGCCGCCTACGACGGTGCGCTGGAGTCGCTGCTGGCGGGACTCGACGTGCTCGACGCCTCGACGGGTGGATTGGAGAGGGACGCGCCGCTCGTGCTGGTCGGCGGGGGCGCGCGCGGGGCGGCGTGGCGGGAGACGGCCGCGCGCCTCTCGGGCCGCCGGGTGGTGGTGCCGGAGGAGAGCGAGCTGGTCGCGGTCGGGGCGGCGGCGCTGGCGGCGGCGGCGCTCGGCGGAGGCGGTGGTCGCCGTCGTGATGCGGCCGCGATCGCGCGGGGCTGGGCGGCGGGCGGTCGGTCTCCGGTCGAGCTGGAGGAGCGCCCGCGCGACGAGGGTCGGCTCGCCCGGATGCGGTCGATCCGGGCGCGGCTCGACGAGCTGAACGCGGAGGGCTAGGCCGAGTCGGTGGACGCGGCGGGGCCGGTGGGCGCCGGCCAGCCGTCCGCGAGGAGCGCCTGGGGGGTGTCGGCGACCATCCGCTCGGCGACGGCGGGATCGACGCCGGCGGCGATGATCGCGGCGACCGCGCGGGTCAGGACCGGACCGCGGGTGGGACGGTGGGCGTCGGAGGCGATCACGGCGACGTGGCCGGCGAGGGCCAGCTCGAAGGCCCACTCCTGGGCGCGCTGGCCGTGACGGCCGAGGAGAGAGGAGCCGTTGACCTGAAGCAGGACGCCGGTCGCGCGCAGCTCGTCGAGGCGGCCGCCGGGAGCCATCAGCTCGGCGCAGCGCTCGGGATGGCCGATCAGGACGCCGTAGCCGCGGGCAGTCAGGTCGGCGACGGCGTCGAGGAGGCCGTCGGCGTCGAGCTGGAGGGGCGCTTCGAGGAGGAGCCAGCGGCGGTCGGCGGGGCCGTGGGAGGCGATCGCCAGCTCGGCCTCGGACATCGTCGCGAGGTCGTCCTGGGCGACCTCGACGCCCGCGATCAACTTGAGCGGTATCCCGGCGGCGTCGAGCTGGACCTGGAGGGCGGCGACGCGATCGGGGACCGTGAGGACGTCGACGTCGCGGACGTGAGGAGTGCAGACGACGGTGTCGGTGCCGTCGGCGACCGCCAGCCGGGCGAGCTCGAGGCTCTCCGCCGGAGAGGTCGGTCCGTCGTCGACACCGGGCAGGAGATGGAAGTGAAGCTCGGCGCGCATGGGAGGAGGAACGGTACCCGGCGCGCCAGCGGGGGCCGAGCGAGGCGATCCGGGGTAGGACCTCAGGACACGTTCAGCAACCGAGGGAGCCAGGGATGCCGGCAAAGGGCAA
>JAATFK010000583.1 GCA_015655225.1 Solirubrobacterales bacterium
GCACGTCGTCGATCACGTCGTGCAGGTTCTCGCGCCGGCCCGCATAGGTCAGCTTGTCGAGGACGACGACCTCGTCGCCCTCGTCACGGACACGGAGACGGACGAAGTTCGAGCCGATGAAGCCCGCTCCGCCGCAGACGAGCAGCTTCATGCGTGGACCTTTCGCGTTGCGAGATAGTGGGAGACGCCGTCCTGCCATGGCGGCAGCACGGGGGTCTCGGCGCGCTCGCTCCGGAGCGCGCTGTAGGCGGGACGGGGCGCCGGCCGGGGCATCTCCGCCGTCGTGCACGGCCGCACGGCGCAGGCGAGCCCGGCCTGCCGGAACAGCTCGACCGTGAAGCCGTGCCAGGAGACCGGCTCACCGCCGCCGGCGACGTGGTGGACGCCCTGGCTCGCGCCGCCCGCCAGTTCGACGAGCGCGCGCGCCAGGTGCGCGGTCGCGGTCGGGATGCCGATCTGGTCGGTCACGACCGTCACCTCGTCGCGGTCGGCGCCGAGCGCCAGCATCGTGGCCGCGAAGTTGCGTCCCCCGACGCCGAACAGCCACTGCGTCCGGGCGATCGCGTGGGAGCCGCCGGCGGCCGCGACGGCGCGCTCGCCGGCCAGCTTCGTGCTCCCGTAGACCGAGCGCGGGCCGGTCGCGTCGGACTCGACGTACGGCGGGCCGTCGGCGGGCCGATCGCCGTCGAAGACGTAGTCGGTCGAGACGTGCACGAGCCGCGCGCCGACCGCGGCGACCTCGCCGGCGAGCACGCCGACGGCCGTCTCGTTGAGCGCGGCGGCGCCGGCCGCGTCGGACTCGGCCGCGTCGACCGCCGTGTAGGCGGCGCAGTTGACGACCGCGTGGACCTGGCGCTCGGCAAGCACGGCGGCGACCGCCTCCGCGTCGCTCACGTCGAGCTCGGCGTGCGTGAGGCCGACCGGCTCCCAGCCCTGCTCGCGCGCCGCCAGCACGACGTCCTGGCCCAGCATCCCGGCCGCGCCGGTCACGAGCAGGCGCCTCATAGGATCCCGATCTCGCTGTTGTCGCCGACCATGAAGCGGTACGCCTTCGGCTGGCGGTCGTCGCGGCGGATGCGGACGTTGCGGCCGAGCAGCGAGGACTCCATCCGCCCGGCGAGGTCGCGCACCGACGAGCCCGCCAGCAGGATCGAGTGCTCGACCTCGGCGTTCTCGACCGCGCAGTTCTCGGCGATCGCCGTGTAGGGCCCGATGTAGCAGTCGGTCAGCGTCGTGCCGGCGCCGATGATCGCGGGCCCGCGCACCGTGCAGCGGACGAGTCTCGCGCCGGGCTCGATCACGACCCGCCCGTCGACCTGCGAGTTGACCAGCTCGCCCTCGACGCGCGGCTCGATCGCGTCGAGGATCAGGCGGTTCGCCTCGAGCATGTCGTCGAGCCGGCCGGTGTCTTTCCACCAGCCGCGCACGACGTGCGGCTCGACCCGCTTGCCGTCGTCGACGAGCCACTGGATCGCGTCGGTGATCTCCAGCTCGCCGCGGGCGGAGGGCTCGATCGCCCGCGCGGCGTCGTGGATCCCGGCGGTGAACATGTAGACGCCCACGAGCGCGAGGTCGGTCGCCGGCTGCGTCGGCTTCTCGACCAGGCGCGTCACGCGTCCGTCGCCGTCGAGCTCGGCGACGCCGAAGTTCTCCGGGTCGGAGACCGGCGTCAGGAGGATCAGGGCGTCCGGCTCGTCGCGGCGGAACGCGTCGACGAGATCCTGGATCCCGCCCTGGAGCAGGTTGTCGCCGAGGTACATCACGAACGGCGCGTCGCCGAGGAACGGCTCGGCCGTCAGCACGGCGTGCGCGAGGCCGAGCGGCGCCGACTGCGGCAGGTACGTGATCGCGACCCCGAACTGGGAGCCGTCGCCGGCGATCTCGCGGATCTCGTCGCCCGTCTCGGGCGCGATGATGATCCCGATCTCGCGGATCCCGGCCGCCGCCATCGCCTCGATCCCGTAGAAGAGGACGGGTCTGTTGGCGACCGGCACGAGCTGCTTCGCGCTCGTGTGCGTGATCGGTCGCAGGCGGGTGCCCTTGCCGCCGGAGAGAATGAGTCCTCGCAGGTCGTTCATCGTCGGGGAGCCTAACGAGCGCCAGAGGCAGAAGATGCGCAGCTGCTTCCGCCCGCGGGGTGCGGCGGGGTCAGTGACGCGCGAAGGCGCGCCGGTACGCGGTGGGCGTCGAGGCGGTTGCGCGGCGGAAGTGCGCGCGCAGCGCCGTGCCCGAGCCGAAGCCGCAGCGCAGCGCGATCGTCTCGACCGGCAGGTCGGTCGCCTCCAGCAGCCGCTGGGCGTGGTCGACCCGCTGCGCCAGCAGCCAGCGCAGCGGCGTCGTGCCGGTCTCGGCCCGGAAGCGGCGCGCGAACGTGCGCTCGCTGCAGCAGGCGTGCCGGGCCAGCTGGGTGACCGTCAGCGGCTGGTCGAGTCGCTCCAGCGCCCAGCCGCGCGTCGCCTCCAGCCCGTCCCCGTCGCGCGCCGGCACGGGCCGCTCGATGAACTGCGCCTGGCCGCCGCTGCGATGGGCCGCGACGACCGTCCGGCGGGCGGCCGCGTTCGCCACCTCGGCGCCGTGGTCGCGGCGCAGGAGGTGGAGGCAGAGGTCGATCCCGGCGGCGATTCCGGCCGAGCTGAGCAGCGAGCCCTCGTCGGCGTAGAGGACCGTCGCGTCGACCGTGAGGGCGGGGAAGAGGCGCGCCAGCTCGTCGGCGTGCTGCCAGTGGGTGGCGGTGCGGCGGCCGTCGAGCAGGCCGGTGGCCGCGAGCGCGAACGCGCCGGTGCAGATCGACGCCAGCCGCGCGCCCCGGGCGTGCGCCGCACGCAGCGCGTCGAGCAGCTCCGGCGCCGGCGGCCAGGCGCCGCGGCCGAAGCCGGGCACGATCACGGTGTGGGCCCGCGCGAGCGCGTCGAGCCCGTGCGGCGCCTCCAGCGCGTAGCCGCTTGTGGTCGTCACCGGCCCCGGGGCGGTCGCGCACAGCTCGACCCGCTCGTCGCGTCCGAGCACCTGGAACGGCGTCGCGAGGTCGAAGGCGACGACCTCGGGGAGCGCCAGGACGGCGACGGTCGGCCGCTCGCTCACGGGCATGGCAGGAATCTTACGCACATCGGCATTCCCGCCACTTGTGGCGGTCGGCTCGTTGCTCCAGGATCGGGAGCATGAAGATCGAGATCCCCATCTACGAGGGCTTCGACGACCTCGACGCGTTCGGCCCGTTCGAGCTGCTGCGCAACGTCGAGCGCGCTGGCGGTCCCTTCGAGGTCGCGCTCGTCCAGCTCGGCGGCGCGCCGACCGTCACCTCCTCGCACGGCGCCGTGCTCGTCGGCCCGCGGCCGCTCTCGCGGCAGCCCTCCGAGGTCGACCTCGTCGTCGTGCCGGGCGGCCGCTGGCTCGACCCCGGCGCGAGCACCGGCACGCGCGCCGAGGTCGAGCGCGGCGACCTGCCGCAAACGCTCGCGCGATTGCATACCGGCGGCGTCCTGATGGCGTCCGTCTGCACCGGCGCGATGCTGCTGGCGGCCGCCGGCCTGCTCGCCGGCCGGCCCGCGACGACGCATCCGAGCGCGCTGGAGGACCTGCGCGCCGCCGGGGCCGAGGTGCGCGAGGCGCGCGTCGTGGACGACGGCGACGTCGTCACGGCCGGCGGCGTCACCTCCGGGCTCGACCTCACGCTGTGGCTGGTCGAGCGTCACGTCGGCGCGCGTGCCGCCGCGCGTCTGGAGCAGGGCGCCGACTACGAGCGGCGCGGGGTCGTCTGGCGGCGCGAGGAGGCGGCAGCGGCCGGCTAGTAGCCGCCGCCGAGCTTCGCGTGGTCCCAGGAGACCGGCGGCTCGGCGGGGACGAACTGCAGCGCGACCCGTCTCGGCGCCTGCCCGCGGATCATCTCCAGCACCTCGGGCGCGGGCGTGCCGCCGGAGGCGGTGTAGCGTCCGAACAGCTCGGAGGCGAAGTCGGTCACGACGTCGACGTCGCGGTGGATCGTCGCGTTCGCGCGGATCATCAGGCCGCGCAGCTCGCCGTAGCTCTCGCCCGTCTCGATCTGCAGCGTCACGCGCGGGTCGCGTTCGAGGTTGCGCACCTTTTGCGATCTCGCGAACGTCCAGGCCCACAGCTCGCCGTCGCGCACGACGTACCAGAGCGGCATCAGGTGGGGCCAGCCGCCGCGGCCGTTGGAGGCGAGGATGACGGTCTTCTGCCCGTCGAGGAACGCGTCGATCTCCTCGTCCGTCATGCGGATCTGGTCGCGTCTGGTCACGCGGCCAGTCTAGATGATCGATGCCACGATCTCCGCGGCATCAACCATCTACGCCACGGCGGCGAGCTTCTGCGCCGCCGCGCGGACCGCGTCGCGCGCGTCGGCCGGCTCCAGCACCGCGGCGTCGCCGGCCTCCTTCAGCACCTCGCGGACGAGCCAGTCGACGCCCGCGAAGCTCAGCTCGACGATCACCGCGCCGTCCGCCAGCTCCTCCACGAGGCTGCGCTCCTCGCGCGCCCAGCGCGCCCGCTCGGGCGAGATCCAGACGCGCGCGCGGCGCGACGCCGGCACCTCGCCGGTGCGCGGCCAGCCCTCGATGTCGGCGGTCGGGTCGACCTCGGGGCGCGGCTCGAAGCGGCGCTCGGACGGCGTCGCCGACTTGATCCGGTCGAGCCGGAAGTGGCGCACCCCGTCGGCGTGCGGGTCGTAGGAGACGACGTACCAGCCCTCGCGCCCGTTCATCAGCGCGTACGGCTCGATCTCGCGCTTCGAGAAGCGGTCCTCGTTCGCCTTGTAGTACTCGATCTCGAGCAGTCGCTCGTCGCGGATCGCCTCCGAGACGGTGCGCGCGATCTGCGCGTTGTCGCCCTGGTCGGTCGCGACCTGCAGGCCCTCGCGGATCGGGTCCTCGCCGAGCGCGTCGACGACTCTTCTGCGGGCCGATGAGAGCGATCCCTCCGGGACGTACTCGCCGATCAGGTCGATCGCCGCGACGAGCGCCTTCGCCTCGACCGGCAGCAGCCGCGCGGGCCGCGCGAACGAGTCGCCGTAGGCCTCCGGGTCGACCTCGATCATGCCGTCCGGCTGCACCTCGGCGTAGAGCACGTAGGAGCCGGCGCCGAAGTTGACGACGTTCAGCACGCCGATGTCCTCGGCCAGCTCCTGCTCGGAGATCTGCAGCCGCTCGCAGACCTCCTCGACCGGGATCCGGCGGCCGGCTCTGCCGGACTCGATCAGGATGCTCGCGAGCGTGACGAGCCGGGCGAAGCGCTCGGGCCGGATCGCGGCCGCCTCGCGCCGGCCGTTGCTGTCGCCGTCCCCGGCCGCGACGGGGGTCGGCGCGATCGCCGGGGCCAGCTCCGGCTCCTCGCCGCTGTTGCGCTCGACCAGCAGCTCCAGCCGCGTGTTCAGCTCCGAGACCAGCTCCGCCGGCCCGATCAGGTGCGCGTGCTCGCCCATCCCGAGGATCCACGCGACCAGCTGGCGCGCGTCGGAGTAGCTCGTCTCGAACACGCGGTCGTCGGGCGCGCCCTCGTCGGGCGTCGCCGGGCGGAAGCTGCCGTAGCGGCCGAAGTGGCGCTCGATCTGCCACGCGATGCGTCCCGCGATGCGGATCTCGGCGGTCCCGACGGGCTCCCCGAACTGCCACTGGATCCGGTTCGCGTAGGCGCGCGGGTCGAACTCCTCGGGGCGCTGGAAGTCGTGCTCGGCCTTCGACGCGTACGCGACCTTGCCGCGAATCCGCGAGAGGCGGAAGACGCGGATCGCGTCGCGTTCGTGCGAGCGGCCGACGAGGTAGAACTGGCCGCCCTGGAAGAGCAGCTGGTATGGGTCGACGCGGCGCGTGCCGAGGTCGTCGCGGGCCATCGTGTAGTAGTCGAAGACGATCGTCTTGCGGCGGAAGATCGCCGTCTCGATCTTCGCGAGGCGCTGCGACAGGTCGTGGCCGCCGGCGGAGGCGGTGATCCCGAGCGCGATCGAGCGCTGCTCGGGCGCCTGCAGCGGGCTCGGCCGTCCCCACGAGATCTGCTGGAGCGCGAGCCGCAGCGGCTCGGCGTAGGCGAACTCGCCGTCGAGCAGGCTGAGCGCCGTCTGCAGCCCGGCCAGCTCGCTGTCGCTGAACTCGATCGCCGGCAGGTGGAAGTTCTCCGGCGGCAGCGAGTAGTTCTCCTGCTCGGCGAGCCCTTCGAGCGGCTTGTCGACCGACAACTGGATCCCGAGCGCCTCCAGCTCGGAGCGGTCCGCGTAGAAGCGCCGCGCGAAGGCGTCCTCGTTCATCGCGCTGTAGCCCTCGACGTCGCGGCGGATCTCGGGGGCGGTGACGGGCCGTCGCTCCGCCATCAGGTAGCTGATGAGCGAAAGCTGGCGGATCAGCTTCTCTGTGTCCTTCGCCATCGGTCGCGACAGGTTAGTCAGCAGGGCGTGACCGCCTCCCCGCGTCGCCGGCTCGCGGCCGCTATTTGCGGCTTTTCTCGGCCGGTCGTGGTCAGGCCGCGAGGTCGGCCGTCGTGGCGGGCGGTCCGCCGGTCGTGCCCGGCGCGTCGTCGGCCGCCGCGGGCGGGAACCAGGCGCCGGCGCCGATCGCCTTGTCCCAGCCCGACCAGGCGGCGCCGAGCGGCAGCTCCCGTTCGAGCCGGTCGAAGCTGCCGAGCCGCCCGCCGAGGTTGTCGATCATGTGCACGAGCGTCGCCTCGCGCGTGGCGGGGACGACCGGGCTGCCGTGCTCCAGCTGCCCGTGGTGGCTGAGGATGATGTGGAGGATCGCCTGGGCCAGCGCCTCCGGGAAGCCCGCGATCCTCTCGACCAGGCAGCGCACGCGGTGGTAGCCGAGCGGGATCTCGCCCTGCAGCCGGCCGGCGTCGGTCATCTCGATCGCCTCGCCGCGGGTCGCGTACGCGTCGAGCTTGCCGACGTCGTGCAGCAGCGCGCCGGTGACGGCGACGTCGCGGTCGATCCCGGGGAAGGTCGCCGCCATCGCGCTGACGCCCTGCGCGACCGTCAGGCTGTGCTCCAGGAGGCCGTGCCGGTAGGCCTGGTGGTAGTACTTCGCCGCCGGCGCGTCGCGGAACCGCGCCCAGCTCGCGGTCGCCTCGCCGAAGACCCCGTCGAGCAGCGCCGCGAGGTGCGGCTCGCGGACCGTCGCGATCAGCTCCCGCAGGTCCGCCTCCATCTGCGCGACGGCGCGCGGCGGACCCACCTGGAGGTCGGCGGCGACGTACTCGCCGGGCGGCGCCGGACGCCAGCCGAGCAGTTCGAGCTGCGCGCCGTAGCGTGGGTGCAGCTCGAAGCGCGCGTGCACGTGCACGACGGTGCCGGCCTCGAGCGCGGCACGGTCCTCGGCCGTCGGCTCGCGCACGATCGCGCTCACCGAGCCGGTGCGGTCGGCGAGCTGGAGCCGCAGGTACTCGCCGCCCTCGCGTCTGTTGCGCAGCTCGGCGGAGCGGATCAGCAGGGCCTGCTCGAACTCGTCGCCGTCCGTCAACTCCCGTACGAACATGCGGCGACGATAGAGCCGCGCGCGGACGCGTCGGCGCCGCCGCGGCCGCGTCAGTCGGACGCCGCGAGCGCCTCCGCGAGCTCGTGGCGGGAGGCGATCCCGAGCTTCGCGTACGTGTTGCGGAGGTGGAACTCGACCGTCTTCGTGGAGATGAACACCGCCTGCGCGATCTCGCGGTTCGTCAGCCCCTGCGTCGCCAGCCCGGCGACGCGCAGCTCGCTCGGGGTCAGTGCGCCCGCGCCCCGCTGGGCGATCCGCCGCGGTCGCGCGCCGGCCGCCAGCAGCTCCGAGCGCGCCAGCGCGAGCAGCCCGTCGGCGCCGGTGCGGAACGACAGGTCGAGCGCGTCGCGCAGCGTCTCGCGCGCGGCCGCGTTGAGCCCCGCACGGCGCCGCGCGGCGCCGAGCGCGACGAGCGCGCGGGCGTGCTCCAGCCGCGACGGGGAGGCGCGCAGCACCGCGACCGACTCCTCCAGCAGCGCCAGCCCCGTCTCGCCTCCGGTCGCCAGGCCGGCGCCGCGCAGGGCGATCCCGAGCGGTCGCGCGGCGCCGAAGGCGCGGGCC
>JAATFK010000282.1 GCA_015655225.1 Solirubrobacterales bacterium
CACCCGGCCGCGCCCGCCCGGCGCAGCCGCCCCTCAGCTCGGCCCGAACCGCTCCGTGCGCACCCGCATCGGGTCGTGCCCCGCGTCGACCAGCAGGTTCGCGACGTGCTCGACGAACCCGGTCGGCCCGCAGACGAAGACGTGCGGCCGTGCGGCCGCCGCCACCTCCGGCCCCAGCCCCGCGAGCATCGCCGCGTCGACGCGGCCGGTCCAGCCGTCCCAGCCGGGCGGCGGCGTGCGGGTCCAGGTCCAGCGCACGTCGAGTCCCTCGCGCGGTCCGATCCGTCCCAGCTCGTCGCGGTAGAGCGCGTCGTCGGGCGTGCGGACCGAGATCAGCGCGCGTGCCGGCAGCGTGCTCGCGCGCGCGGCGCGGTGGCGCAGCATCGCCATCAGCGGGACGAGCCCGGAGCCGCCGCCCACCAGCAGCAGCGGTCCGCCGTCCTCCACCGCCCACGTGAACGGGCCGCCGATCGGCCCGCGCACCTCCAGCTCGTCGCCGGCCACGACGACCTCCGTCAGGTACGGCGAGACCTCGCCGTCCTCGATCGGGTCGACCGTCAGCGTGACGGCCGCCTCCTCCGGCGGCGAGGCGATCGAGAACGAGCGCTCCGCCTGGTAGCCGTCCTCGGCCGTCAGCCGCACGTCGAGGTGCTGGCCGGCGCGGTGGCCGGCCCAGTCGGGCACGTCGAGCACCAGCGAGCGGGCGCGGGGATTCTCGGCCACCACCGCGCGGACCGTCGCGGTCCGCCAGGCGAGCCGTGGGGGAGCGGGAATCAGTCGCTCCAGTAGCGCTGCTCGCGCCAGGGGTCGCCGTAGTTGTGGTAGCCGGCGGCCTCCCAGAAGCCGGGCTCGTCCTGCACCGTGACGGTCAGGCCGCGCACCCACTTGGCGCTCTTCCAGAAGTAGAGGTGCGGGACCAGCAGCCGCACCGGGCCGCCGTGCTCGGGCTCCAGCGGTCTGCCGTCGTACTCGTAGGCGAGCCACGCCTGGCCGCCGCGCAGGTCGGCGAGCGGGAGGTTCGTCGTGTAGCCGCCCTCCGCCCACGCGGTCACGTACGCGCCGGTCGCCTCGATCCCCTCCAGCAGGGCGTCGACCGAGACGCCGGTCCAGGTCGTGTCGAGCTTCGTCCACTTCGTCACGCAGTGGATGTCGACCGTGAACGTCTCCGACGGCAGCGCTCTGAACTGCTCCCAGGTCCAGATCGTCCCCTGGTCGACGGCGCCGTCGATCGAGAAGCGCCACGTGTCGAGGTTCGGCCGCGGCGTCGGGCCCGCCGAGAGCACCGGGAAGCCGCGCTCGAAGTACTGGCCCGGCGGGATGCGGGCGGGGTCGACGGCGGGGCGGCGGCCGTGGAAGCCGCGGGTGATGGGGGCCATCGGAGCGCTCCTTCGGAGGGTCGAGAGCTGAAAGGTACGCGCTCGCGCGCGCCGCGACCAGGGCTGCTAGGCGAGATCCGCCTCGACCAGCCGGTTCCACTCCGCTCTGTCCTCGCGCCAGCCCTCTTCGGTGCGGGTGCGCTTCCAGTAGCCGGAGATCAAGAGCGCGTCTCTCGGGACGCCGCGGTCGACCAGCAGATGTCTGCGGAGCGCGCGCACCGCGGCCGCCTCGCCGTGCACGAAGGCGTGGAGGGTGCCGGCCGGGAAGGCGAGCGCCGCGACCGCGTCGGCCAGCGGCTCGTGGCCGTCGCCGCGGCGCTGGTTCCCGTGCAGCCACGTGACGTGGAGGTCGCCGGGGCTGGCGAGCGGCTGCTCCTCGCTCGCGTCGTCGACCTCCAGCAGGACGTGGACCGGGACGCCCGCCGGGATCCGCTCCAGCGTCGCCGAGATCGCCGGGATCACGCTGCTGTCGCCGACCAGGAGGTGCCAGTCGGCGTCCGGGCTGGGCGCGTAGGCGCCGCCGGCCCCGGCGCGCAGCTGGAGCACGTCGCCGGGTCTCGCGCGCGCCACCCACGGCCCCGCGACGCCCTCGTCGCCGTGGTGGACGAAGTCGATCGTCAGCTGAGCGCGCTCGGCGTCCCAGGCGCGGACGGTGTAGGTGCGCGTGCGCGGCCACTGCTCGCGCGGGAGCCGCTCGCGCACCTCGTCGTAGTCGGCGGCGCCGTCGTAGCTCGCGCCCGGCGGGGGCAGCTGCAGCTTCACGTAGTGGTCGGTGTAGGCGCCGCTGATCGCGAACGAGGCGAGGTCGTCGCCGCCGAACGTGAGCCGGACCATGTGCGGCGTGAGCTGGGTGACGTCGACCACCTCCGCGCGCAGCGGACGTCTCGCTCGCGGATCGCTCGTCGTCGGGGGCTGTGCGGTGTCGGCCATCTCAAGTCTCCAGGTTTGGTTGCTCCCCCTGAGTGTGCCCGACCCGCGCGCGGGCCCCCCGCTACGATCGGCCCGTGGCCGACCAGAGCAGCCGCCGGGCCTTCCTCCGCGACTTCGCCCGCCATGCCGCGCGCGGCGTGCGCGAGGCGGCCAACGCCCGCGACGAGCTGTCGTCGCTCGGCTTCCCGGCCGCGCCGCCGACCCCGCCCGCTCTGCCGGAGGACGACCTGCTCCCCGCGCCCGCGCCGGTGGCGCCGCGCGCGCCCGCCCGTCCGAGCACCCGCGCCCTGACCGAGGAGGAGCTGCTTGCGCTCGCGGCCGGCGAGGGGTTGCTCGGCCACGACGAGGCGCTGCTGGCACTCGCGCGCCGCAGCGTCCGGCTGACGCCGCTGGCGGAGGGCGCTGACACGGACTCGGCGGGCGCGCTGCTCGGCGGCGTTCCGGCGCTCGCGGGCGGCATCGACTGGCCGACGTGGGCCGCCGGGCGCCTCAGCGCGGTCGCCCAGCTCGACCTCGCCGACCCGGCGCTCGCCTGGCTGGCCGAGGCCCCCGCGCCCGTCTGGCCGTTTCCCCGCAGCGGCCGCCTCCTGCTCTGGTTCGACGGCGAGCGGGCGCCGTCGGGGCTCCAGGCGGTCCAGCGCGGCGCCGCGCGCGCCGTCGTCGAGCCGGACGGGGCGCTCGCCGGGAGCGCCGCCCTCCCGCTCGTGCTCTCGCCCGAGCTGACGCTGCCGCGCGTCTGGTCGGCGGCGGTGCAGGCGCTCGACCTCTCGGCGGACGACCAGGAGGCCTACGCGCGGGTGCGCACGGAGCTCGCGCTGCGCCAGGGCGTCGAGCCGAACGACGACGGCGGCCGCGACGTCGCCTACCACCGCCTGCTCGGCTACCCCGACGACACGACCGGGACGATGGGCCGCGTCTGCGAGCTGACGGCCCGCGGGCTCGATGCCGACCCGCCGTCCCAGCTCGATCTCGTGAGCGACGAGGACGCCGCCCGCTGGCGGCTGCTGGCGCAGCTGACGGTCGAGCCGCCGCTGCTCTGGAAGGGCGAGCCCGGCGTGCGCCTGTTCGTCTGGATCGCGGCCGAGGACCTCGCCGCCGGCGAGCTCGACCGCATCTGGGCGATCCCCCGCTAGCAGCCCGCCGCCGTTCAGCGCCGACCGGCCCCGGTCCGGCGCCCGAGCCGCCCGCCGCCCCGCCCCGCCTACGCCCGCGCCCCCACCCCCTCGCCCGCCGCCTCCGCCGCGCGCTCCGCCGCCGGCTCGCGCAGCAGCAGCGCGACGACCGCCCCGCCGACCACGCCCAGCACGCCGGCCACGAGGAAGGTCGTGCCGAGCGCGCCGCCGACGGCCGAGTGGATCGCCGCGTCGAGGGTCGCTCGTG
>JAATFK010000234.1 GCA_015655225.1 Solirubrobacterales bacterium
ACCAGCGACCAGGAGTCCTCGTTGAGGTCCATGTTCACGAGCACGTAGCCGGGCATCGTGCGTCTCTCAGTGAGAACTCTTTGGTTGTCCTTCATCTCGGTCACCGTCTCGGTCGGCACGACGACCTGCTTCACGGCGCGTCTCTGGTTGAGCGAGACGACGCGGTGCTCGAGGTTGTGCTTGACCTTGTTCTCGTGGCCTGAGTAGGTGTTGACGACGTACCAGCGAAACATGCGGGGGGATTCCTTCGGGAGTCGGGCGGGCTCAGATGATGAAGTCGACGATCTTCGACGCGACCCAATCCATCAGGCCGAGGAAGCCGCCAGCGATGAGCACGAAGCCGATGACCACAGTGGTCGCTTGAACGACCTGTCTGCGATCCGGCCACTGTACCCGTTGCAGCTCGCGCCAGCTGCCACGCAGGAAGTTGCCGAAACGAGAGCCCTCGCGGCGCGAGGGCTCCGGGGCACGACCTCCGCGGCGCGCAAGCGTGCCGCCGTCGTCGTCGTCTCCGCCACCACCGGCGCCGTCAGACGGCCCGTCGCCGGGTCCCTCGTCGTCGAACGCGTGCTCGAACAGCTCGTCGGTCGAGCTGCCGCCGGAGAGCTCGTCTCCGGGCGCGACGTCGGTGGGCGCGGCGTCGACGAGGTCGGGACGGCCGACGGCAAGCTGCGCGTCGGCGATGTCGACCTCACCCGAGGCATGCTCGGGCCCACCGTGCTCGTCGAGCCCGGAGCGCAGCTCCGGGTCGCCGCCGTTCTCCGGCCGCGAGACGCCTCCGTGGGACAACGGCGTAGCAGAGCGCACCTGGCGCTCTCTCCGTTGCTTCGCACGTTTCGACTCACGAGCCACAGCACGATCCCGGGACTAGCGGGTCTCCCGATGGTCGGTGTGTCTCTTGCACCAGCGGCAGTACTTGCGCAGCTGGATGCGCTCGGGGTTGTTCCGCTTGCTCTTATTCGTCTGGTAATTCCGTCGCTTGCACACCTCGCACGCGAGGGTGACTGCGATTCGAACGTCTCCGCGGGCCATGGTGTTCCAGGGGTGGTGGTTTGGGCAAGTCTCAGCGACCGGCGGCGGACAGACCTTCGGACGCCGGCCGGCGCGAGTTGGTCAGTGTAGCGGCAATCGCCCGTCTTTGGAGGCCCATGCGCGGGCGCGCGTGGACAGCCGGCGCGGTCCGGTTCGGCACCCAGCCGGCGGATGCAGGAGAATGTCGGCCGTGCGGATCGGAGCCAAGACGGACTACGCGCTTCGGGCTGCCCTCGAGCTGGCCGCGGCCGACGGCGACCGGCCCGTCAAGGCGGAGACGATCGCAACCGCCCAGGGAATACCCCCGCGCTTCCTCGAGAAGATCCTCAACGACCTGCGCCGCGCCGGCCTGGTCGAGAGCCGCCGGGGGGTCGACGGCGGCCACCTGCTGGCCCGGCCGGCCGACGAGATCACCGTCGGCGACGTGATCCGGGCGATCGACGGGCCGCTCGCGAACGTCGCCGGCAAGCGCCCGCACGAGCTGCACTTCGACGGTCCCGCGGAGAAGCTGCCGGCCGTCCTGGTGGTCGCGCGCGCGGCCCTGCGCGACGTGCTCGACCGCACGACGCTGGCCGAGATCGCCTGCGGGGAGCTGCCGCCGGCGGTCGCCGCAATCGCCGACGATCCCGAGGTCTGGTCGCGCCGTGGGTAAAATCTACTAAACCGGTCGGGTTTACATGGTATAGTCGGTCCCACGATGCGGATCGACATTCACCAGCATCTTCTCGGCGAGCGCCTGATCGACGCGCTCTCACGGCGCCACGCGGCGCCGTCGATCGTCCCGGACGAGGGCGGCTGGCAGCTCCGGGTCGCCGGCGAGGCCGACAGCTTCCTCGCGCGCGCCGACGCCGATCCCGTGGCGCGCCTCGCACTGCTCGACGCCGACGGCATCGACCGCGCCCTGATCCTGCTCTCGAGCGCGCTCGGGATCGAGTCGCTGTCCGACGACGAGGCCCGCCCGCTGCTCGACGCCTACCACGACGACCTCGCCGAGCTGGGGAGCGAGCGCTTCGGCGGCTGGGGCGCGGTCCCGCTCGCGGAGCCGGAGCCGGACGACGTCGACGCGGTGGCGGCCCGCGGCCTGCAGGGCGTCTCGCTGCCCGCGACCGCGCTCGCGACGCCGGCCGGCTGGGAGCGGCTCGCCCCGCTGCTGGCCCGCGCCGAGCACCACGACCTTCCCGTCTTCGTCCACCCCGGTCCGGTCGCCGGTCCGCCGCTGCCCGGCGTGCCCGCCTGGTGGCCGGCGCTGACCGACTACGTCGCGCAGATGAACGCCGCCTGGCACGGCTTCCTGCTCGCCGGCCGGCCGAGCCACCCGCGCCTGCGCGTCGTCTTCGCGCTGCTGGCCGGCGGCGCGCCGCTCCACACCGAGCGGCTCGCGGCCCGCGGCGGCCCCGCGGCGCGCGCGCACGACACGGGGATCTTCTACGACACCTCGTCCTACGGTCCGCGCACGATCGACGCGACGATCCGCGTCGTCGGCGCCGACCAGCTCGTCTTCGGCTCCGATCGCCCCGTCGTCGGGGGAACGGTGCCGCCGCCGCACACCGCGCTGGGTCACGCGCTGCTGAGCGCGAACCCCGCCCGCCTGCTCACCTCTACCCACATTCCCGTATGACCGAGATCGACCGCCCGACCGACCGCGACCTGACGCGCGAGGAGCTGCGCGCCCTCGCGTAGCAGATCGCCGCCCGTCCCGAGCTGTGGAGCGAGCACGTCAGCCACGACCCCGAGCAGCGCACCTACGCGGAGCTGCTGCGCGACGACCACGTCGACGTCTGGCTCCTCTGCTGGTCGGAGGACGCGGACACCGGCTTCCACGACCACGACCTCTCCTCCGGGGCGGTCGCGGTGATCGACGGCGCCGTGCGGGAGGACCGCCTGCGGCTCGGCGGCGACCCGTCGACCCGCGTCGCGGTCGCCGGCGACTCGTTCGACTTCGGCGCCGCCGACATCCACCGCGTGCTGCACGCGGGCGACAAGCCGGCCGTGACCGTGCACGTCTACTCGCCGCCGCTGTGGCGGATGGGCGCCTACGAGATCGAGCCCGACGGCGGGCTCCAGCGCCACTCGGTCTCCTACGCCGAGGAGCTGCGGCCGATCGAGTCCGCCGGTCGCTGACGCGGCCGGTCGGGAGATCGGCTGGCGCCGGTCTCCCAGCGTGTCGGCTAGCGCCGCCGGTCGCGCGCGGCGCGTCTGACCAGCTCGACGAGCCGGCGGCGCTCTCTCGGCGTGAGCGCGGAGCGGCGGCCGTGCGACTTGCGCGTCAGCGCCAGCAGCTCGCGCCGCTCGGCCGACTCCAGCCTGTTCCAGGCGTGCATCGCCTGACGGGCGGCCCAGACGCCGACCTGCAGCGTGGGACCGCCGCGGGTCAGCACTCTCGTCACTCTCGGCATCTGGCCCGAGAGCTACCCGCCAGCCGGCGGCGGAAACGCCACGGCGGGGTTCCTGGCGGTCAGCCGCGCCCGTCCGGCAGCGACGCGACGACCTGGTGCAGGTGCTCGCGCATCGCCCGCTCGGCGCCCTCGCCGTCGCCGTCGCGGATCGCGGAGACGACCCGGTCGAGGACGACGACCGTCGCGTCGCGCGTGGCGCGGTCGGCGTCCGTGACCGCCCGCGAGTGCAGCAGCAGGTCGGAGACGGCGTCGAGCAGCACGCGCACCGGCAGGCTGCGGGACGCCTCCGTGATCGTCGCGTGGAGCCGCAGGTCGGCCTCCGCGAAGGCGCGCTGGTCGCCGCGCGTGGCGCGCAGCTCCGCGAGCGCCGCGTCGAGTCGGGCGCGGTCGCGCGGCTCGGAGCGCTGCGCCGCCAGCCGCGCGGCGTAGGGCTCGAGCCGCAGCCGCGCCTCTGTCAGGTCGCGCAGGTCGAGCGGCGCGAGGTAGGTGCCGGAGCCGCGCCGCGCCTCGATGATCCCGAGGTCGGCGAGCCGGCCGAGGCCCTCGCGCAGGCTCGAGCGCGAGACGCCGAGCTGGGAGGCGAGCTCGCGCTCGGACGGCAGCCGGTCCCCGGGAACGAGCTCACGCTCGTCCAGCAGCGTGCGGACGCGGTCGGCGACGGCGTTGCGGGGTCCCATGGCCGGCCAATCCTAGATGGTCGGACCAATGTGGTCCGACCATTCGGCGGGACCGGCGATGAGCCGCCTGCCATGATCGAGCGGATGTCCCGCCCCACGCCCACCCCTGCGCCGACCGTCGTGCACACGCCGTCGTCCAACCGCGACGGCCGTCGCATCCTCGGCCTCTTCCGTCCCTACCGCGGGCGGCTGTCGGCGGTGCTCGGCCTGATCGTCCTCTCGGCCGGGCTCAGCATGGTCTCCCCCTTCCTCCTGCGCGAGGTGCTCGACCGCGCGATCCCGAACCGCGAGACCGGCCTGCTGACGTGGCTGGTGCTGGGGATGATCGCGATCGCGATCGTGACCGGCGCGCTCAGCGTCGCGCAGACGTGGCTCTCGAACATCGTCGGCCAGCGCGTGATGCACGACCTGCGCGCCTCGGTCTACCGCCATCTGCAGCGGCTCTCGCTCGCCTTCTTCACGCGCACCCGCACGGGCGAGGTGCAGTCGCGGATCTCGAACGACATCGGCGGGATCGACGCGGTCGTGACGAACACGGCGACCTCGATCGCGCAGAACGCGACGACGGTCGTGGCGACGATCGTCGCGATGACGCTGCTCGACTGGCGCCTGGCGGCCTTCTCCCTGATCCTGCTGCCGTTCTTCGTCTGGCTGACGCGCCGCGTCGGCGCCGAGCGCAAGAAGATCGCCGCGACCCGTCAGGGGCGCCTGGCCGACCTCTCGTCGCTGGTCGAGGAGTCGCTGTCGGTCTCCGGCATCCTCCTCGGCAAGACGATGGGCCGGGCGAACGACCTGGCCGAGCGCTTCGCGCGCGAGTCCGAGGACCTGGCGGCGATCGAGGTGCGCCAGCGGATGGCCGGGCGCTGGCGGATGGCGACCGTGCAGATGACGTTCGCGGTGATGCCGGCGATGGTCTACTGGTTCGCCGGGCAGAGCCTCGGGAACGGCTCGGCGGCGATCTCGATCGGCACCGTCGTCGCGTTCACGACGCTGCAGACGCGGCTGCTGTTCCCGATCGGGCAGCTGCTCTCGGTCAGCGTGGACGTGCAGACGTCGCTCGCGCTGTTCGACCGCATCTTCGAGTACCTCGACCTGCCGGTCGACATCGCCGAGCGCGACGATCCGGTGGAGCTGCGGCCCGAGGAGCTGCTCGGCGAGGTCCGCTTCGAGCACGTCGGCTTCCGCTACCGCGAGGACGGGCCCTGGACGCTGGAGGACATCGACCTCGTCGTCGCGGCCGGGACGCGGACCGCGATCGTCGGGGAGACCGGCGCGGGCAAGACGACGCTCGGCTACCTCGTCGCGCGCCTCTACGAGGTCGAGCGCGGGAAGCTGACGATCGACGGCGTCGACGTGCGCGACGCCTCGCTCGCGTCGCTCGCGGCGACCGTCGGGGTCGTCTCGCAGGAGACCTACCTGTTCCACGCCTCGGTGCGCGAGAACCTGCGCTTCGCGCGGCCCGGGGCGACCGACGAGGAGGTCGAGGCGGCGGCCCGCAGCGCGCGCATCCACGACCTGATCGTCTCGCTGCCGGACGGCTACGACTCTGTCGTCGGCGAGCGCGGCTACCGCTTCTCCGGCGGCGAGAAGCAGCGGATGGCGATCGCGCGAACGCTGCTGCGCAACCCGCCGGTGCTCGTGCTCGACGAGG
>JAATFK010000714.1 GCA_015655225.1 Solirubrobacterales bacterium
GGCTGCCCGAGCAACTCGGTGATGGGCTACGGGTGGGCGCGCGTCCAGGCCCGCCCATACAGCATCCGCGAGAGCGCCCGGATCACCCTGCTGTCCGGCCCGGAGCACGGCGGCACGCTCGATCTCCTCGTCTACGCGGACGGCGAGCAGCCCGCCAGCGTCCAGCTGGTCGACCCCGCCGCGCTGGTCCCAGCCGCCCCGCCCTACGGTGGCGCGCTGTCCGTGCGCCTGCTCCCGATCCCCGGCCTCGAGGGGATCACGGTCGCGCTCCTGCGGATCGACCTCTCGATCGGCGCACGCGACATCGTCTACGACGGGGGCCGGGGACGCACCTACCACCCCGACGGCGTGGTCCTTCCGGCCCGCTGCCCGGCCGGGGGCCTGCCGTTCCGCGCCGACCTGCTCTTCGCGGATCGCTCGCGCGCCTCCACGGTCAGCGCGGCGCGCTGTCCGTCGCGCTGATCGCCACCTCCTCGATGCGGACGAAGCGCCCCTCGGCGTCTCGCTCGGCGAACACGTAGACCTCCCGGCGGACTCGCGCACCGTCGCGCTGGACGAGGTCGACGATGTGGCGCTCGGCGTAGCGGTCGCCGTCGGCCAGCTCGTCGAGGACGGTGATCGTGGCGCGCTCGACGGCCTCGCGGAGCGCGACGACGCGCGCGAGCAGCTCGACGCGGTCGCTCCAGGTGCCGTCGATCCGCTGCCGGAAGCCGGGCGCGTAGTGCCGGTCGAGCGCCTCGTCGACCGGCAGCTCGCGGTCGAACAGGTCCGCGACGGCGTCCTTGATCGTCGTCATCACGCGACCGTCAGCACGATCTTGCCCTGGATGTGCCCGCGCGCGGCGCGCGCGTGCGCCTGCTCGGCCTCCGCCAGCGGGTAGGTGCTGTCGATCGCGACGCGCAGCGTGCCCGCCTCGATCAACCGTCCCAGCTCGGCGAGCTGCCGGCCGCTGGAGCGCACCTGCGTGGAGGAGATCGTGACGCCGCGCGCGACGACCTCGTCGGGGTCGAACTCGGCGAGGTAGACCGGGAACAGCGCGCCGCCCGGCTTCAGCACCGGCAGCAGCCGACGGCTCTCGGGGCCGCCGACGGTGTCGAGCACGAGATCGACGTCGTGGGCGACCTCCTCGGGGCGGTCCTTCGTGTAGTCGATGAACTCGTCGGCGCCCAGCTCGCGCAGGAACGACTCGTGCGCGCCCGAGGCGACCGCGATGACGCGCGCGCCTCTCCACTTCGCGAGCTGCAGCGCGAGGTGCCCGACGCCGCCGGCGGCGCCGTTGACGAGCACCGTCGTGCCGGGGCCGATCGGCACCGGGTGGTGCTGCTCCTCCTGGAAGGGGGAGGGATGGTCGTGCCCGAGGTCGATCAGGAACTGCCACGCGGTCAGCCCGGCCATCGGCGTGGCCGCGGCGGTCAGGTGGTCGACGCCCGCGGGCTTGCGGGCGAGGTCGGAGACGGGCGCGGTGGCGTACTCGGCGTAGGCGCTGCCCTGCAGGCTGGTGGGGAAGCGCAGCAGGCCGAAGACCTCGTCGCCGGCCGCGAACTCCTCCACGTCGGCGGCGACTGCCTCGACGACCCCGGACACGTCGGTCCCGAGGATGATCGGCAGGCTCATCGGCGGCAGCAGCTCGCGCGGGATGCCGGGCATCCCCTCGCGCATGTACCAGTCGGGAGGGTTGACGCCGACCGCCGAGACCCGGACGAGCACCTCGCCCGGCCCGGGCTCGGGGATCGCCACGTCGTCGTAGCGCAGCATCTCGGGGCCGCCGAACTCGTGCACGCGAACTGCCTTCATCGTCTTCTCGGGCATCTCGTCCTCTCTCTGCTTGTATCGTTACCGGAGCACTGATCCGCACTATAGACGGATCACTGCTCCGTTTGACAGGAAGCCGATGCGAGCCGACGCCCAGAAGAACTACGCCCACCTCTTCGACGTCGCCTCCGTCGTCATCGCCGAGCAGGGCGCCGACGCGTCGCTGCGCGACGTCGCCCGGCGGGCCGGCGTTGGGCTCGGCACGCTGTACCGCCACTTCCCGACGCGGGAGGCGCTGCTCGAAGCCCTGCTGCGCGTGAGCTTCGACCGGCTGACGGAGCACGCCGCCAAGCTGGAGGCCGCCAGCTCGCCGGAGGACGCGCTCGTCGCCTGGTTCCGCGACTGCCTCGCGTTCACGACCACCTACCGGGGCGTCACGACGATGATGATGGCCGCGATCGAGGACACCGAGTCCGCGCTCCACGACTCCTGCGTCACGATGCGCGCCGCCGGCGCGCGACTGCTGACCCGCGCTCAGGACGCCGGCAGCGCCCGTCCCGACCTCGACGGCACCGAGCTGTTCGCGCTGATCGCCGCACTCGCGTGGCTGAACGACCAGCCCTCGACGAGCGCGACGCA
>JAATFK010000503.1 GCA_015655225.1 Solirubrobacterales bacterium
CGACCGGCGACAAGTTCGCCTGGGACGACGACTCGACCTACGTGCAGAACCCGCCGTACTTCGAGCAGCTGGCGCCCGAGCCGGCCCCGATCACCGACATCGAGAACGCGCGCGTGCTGGCGCTGCTGGGCGACTCGGTCACGACCGACCACATCTCACCGGCCGGCTCGATCAGAGCCGACAGCCCCGCCGGCCGCTACATCCAGGAGCACGGCGTCGAGCGCAAGGACTTCAACTCCTACGGCGCGCGGCGCGGCAACCACGAGGTGATGATGCGCGGCACGTTCGCGAACATCCGCCTGAAGAACCTGCTCGGCGGGGACCTCCCCGAGGGCGGCGTCACGTGGCATCTCGGCGCCGACGGCGAGCGCGAGCAGCTGGCGATCTACGACGCGGCGATGAAGTACGCCGAGACGGGCACGCCGCTCGTCGTGCTCGGCGGCAAGGAGTACGGCTCCGGCTCCTCCCGCGACTGGGCCGCGAAGGGCACGAACCTGCTCGGCGTGCGGGCCGTGATCGCCGAGAGCTTCGAGCGGATCCACCGCTCGAACCTCGTCGGCATGGGCGTCCTGCCGCTGCAGTTCAAGGACGGCGAGAGCATCGCGTCGCTCGGGCTGACCGGCGAGGAGGTCTTCTCGATCGGCGGGATCGCCGGCGGCGAGACGATCCCGCGCGAGGTGACGGTGAAGGCGGGGGACAGATCCTTCACCGTGACGGTGCGGATCGACACCCCGAAGGAGCAGCGCTACTACCGCCACGGCGGGATTCTGCAGTACGTGCTGCGGGAGCTTCTCAGACGCCCGTGACACGCGAGTAACGCACCCGAGGCCGTGCCCGGTCACACTCAGACGATGCGTCGAGACCGGGCACGCCGCCTCGTGGGACTGCTGGGGGCGCCGCTGGTGCTGCTGGCGCTCCTCCTGCTGGTCCCCTCCGGCGCCTCCGCGTCGGGGCTCACGACGACGAAGTGCGCGGCCGGCTCGCCGAGCCGGCTGCACTGCGGACGCGTCGTCGTCCCGCTCGACCGCGGCGGCGCGAGCCGCGCGACGGTGAGCCTCGCGGTGCAGGTGCTCGACCCCAGCAGCGGCCCGGTCGACGGGACCGTGATCGCGCTCGCCGGCGGCCCTGGCCAGGCCGCGACGCCGCTCACCTCCTCGATCGCGGAGACGCTCGGGAGCGTGCTCGACCACCGCCGCCTCGTGACGTTCGACCAGCGCGGGACCGGCGGCTCCGGGCGCCTCACCTGCTCGGCGATCGAGCGCAGCGACTCCTCCGCCGCGATCGCCGCCTGCGCCCGGCAGCTCGGCGCGCGCCGCACCGACTACACGACGGCCGCCTCGGTCGCGGACCTCGACGCCGTGCGCGCCGCCGTCGGCGCCGACAGCGTGATCCTGATGGGGACCTCCTATGGGACCAAGGTCGCGCTCGCGTACGCCGCCGCGCAGCCGGCGCACGTCGCCAAGCTGGTGCTCGACTCGGCCGTTCTGCCGAGCGGGATCGACCCCTTCGACCGCACGACGATCGCCTCGATCCCACGGGTCCTGCGGACCGTCTGCGCGAACGGCGGCTGTCCCTTCACGCGGAGCGTCGTGAGCGACCTCGGCGCCCTCATGAAGAGACTCGCGACGGGCTCGCTGCACGGCACCTGGTACGACGGCGCCGGCCGCGCGCACAACGCCGCGATCGGCGGCGGGGACGTGCTGGAGCTGCTGCTCGACAGCGACGTCGACCCCTTCGAGCGCGCCGACCTGCCGGCCGCGATCCACGCCGGCCTGAGCGGCGACGCCGCCCCGCTGCTGCGCCTCGCCGCCGGCGCGTCCTCCTCCGAGGAAGAGGACGCGCAGGACAGCGACGCGCTCTTCCTCGCCACCACCTGCGAGGACGGCGGCGTCCCCTGGCCGTCCGGCACCCCGGTCGCCCGGCGCGCCGCCGCGACCAACGCGGAGCTGAAGGCGATCCCCGCCTCCGCCTTCGGGCCGTTCGGCGCCGGGCTCGTGCGCTCGCTCGGCGAGATCGACCTCTGCCGCGGCTGGCCGGATTCGCCGATCGCGCAGCCTAGCGCGGCGCTGCCGGCGACGCCGACGCTGATCCTCTCGGGCGACGAGGATCTCCGCACGCCCCGCTTCGACGCGCTCGAGCTGGCCGGCGAGCTGCCCGACGCGACGGTCGTCGAGGTGCCCGGGACCGGCCACAGCGTGCTCGGCTCCGAGCTGGGGACCGACTGCGCCGCCGTCGCCCTGCGCCACTTCCTCGCCGGCGACCGCGTCGCCGCCTGCTCGCAGCCGCGCCGGCCCGCGGTGCCCGCCACGCAGCTGCCGCCGCGGAGCCTCGCCGCCCTCACGACCGTGCACGGCTTCAGCGCGCGGGCCGGCCGCACGCTGCACGCCTTCGTGCTGACCTACAGAGACCTCGAGACGCGGCTGTCGGCCGCGCTCACCGAGGGCGGCGCGACACTCGCCGTCGGCGGGCTGCGCGGCGGCGACCTGCGCTCCAGCAAGGGCGCGCTCGTGCTGACGCGCTACTCCTACGTGCCCGGCGTCACCGTCAGCGGCCGCTTCACCGCGCACGCCACGACGGTCGCCTTCACGCTCGGCGGCAGCGCCGGCGCGAGCGGCACGATCCGCCTGAACCTGAGGACCAGAAGCGTCAGCGGCACGCTCGACGGCCGCCGCTTCGCGCTCGGCCCGCAGGCGACCGCCGCGCTCGGCGACGACGCGGTCGCGAGCGCCGCCGCGATCACGGCCGTCGCCGCGCGGGCGCCACAGGCCGTCGCGGCGAGCGCCGAGCCCGGTCCGCGCCTCACGCACGGGCTGGTGCCGCGCTAGTCTTCGCGGCCGTGCCGACGCCTGATCTCCTCCGCCAGCTGCTGTCGACGCCCGGGCCCTCCGGCTACGAGGCGGCGCCCGCCCGCGTCTGGCGCGAGGCCGCGTCCGCGTTCGCCGAGGTCAGCAGCGACCCGATCGGCAATTCGCTCGCCCGCGTGAAGGGGACCGGCGGCGGCCCGCTGCTCGCCCTGATCGGCCACATCGACGAGATCGGCGTGATCGTCACCCACGTCGAGGACGACGGCTTCCTGCGCTTCGAGGGCGTCGGCGGCTGGGATCCGATCATCCTCGTCGGCCAGCGCGTCACGCTCCTGACCCGCGAGGGCCAGCTCGACGGCGTGATCGGCAAGAAGCCGATCCACCTGATGAAGGCTGACGACCGCAAGTCGGCACCCGAGCTGAGAGACCTCCACATCGACATCGGCGCGAAGGACGGCGACGACGCCCGCGCGCACGTGCGGGTCGGCGACGTGGCGGTGATCAGCGGCGAGCCGCTCGACCTGCCAAACGACCGGATCGTCTCCCGCGCGCTCGACAACCGGATCGGCGCCTACGTCGTGCTCGAAGCCGCCCGGCTCGTCGCCGAGGCGGGCGGCGCCGCCGGCGACGTGGTCGCGGTCGCCGCCGTGCAGGAGGAGACGAACCTGGTCGGCTCCCGCACGAGCGTCTTCTCGCTCGAGCCGGCCGTCGCGATCGTGGTCGACGTGACCTTCGCGACCGACCAGCCTGGCGTCTCGGTCGGCGAGCTGCCGAAGCAGCCGTTCGGGGTCGGCGCGATCGTCGCGCGCGGCTCGATGATCCACCCGCTCGTCGCCGACACGCTGATCGCGGCCGCCGAGGAGGGGGAGATCCCCTTCACGCTCGCCGCCGCGGGCCGCGCGACCGGCACCGACGCGGACGCCGTCCACCTCGCCCGCGGCGGCATCCCGACCGGGCTCGTCTCGGTCCCGCTGCGCTACATGCACTCGCCCGTCGAGATGGTCCAGCTCGACGACGTCGACGCGGTCATCCGGCTGCTGGCCGCCTTCGCGCGCCGGCTCACGGCCGAGACCTCGTTCGCGCGCTGAGCGGGCGCTGAGCGTAAGCTCGCAGTCGTGATCAGCGCCGACGACCCGCGCGACCTCCTGCTGCTGTTCGACATCGACGGCACGCTGCTGCGCAACGCCACGCGCGAGCACGCGAAGGCGCTGCGGGCGGCGTTGGAGACCGTGCACCGGATCGAGCCCGACGCGACCAAGGTGGTCGACGCGGCCGGCCGCACCGACGGCGAGATCGCGCGGCTGATCCTGCTCGCGCACGGCGTCGACCAGCGGCAGATCGACGACCGCGCCACGGACGTGCGGATCGCCTGCTGCGAGACCTTCGGGGAGATCTGCCAAGACGACCTGTCGGAGGCCGTGATCGACGGGATCCCGGAGCTGCTGGCGACCCTCGCCTCCCGCACGAA
>JAATFK010000461.1 GCA_015655225.1 Solirubrobacterales bacterium
CCTCCCCGCACCGGTTCACCGTCGTCGTGCCGCAGGACGGCGGCCTCGGCCGCCACGCCGACGAGGCGAACGCGCGGCTCGATGGCCACCTGCGCAGGCTTCCCCGCGCGGGGATCGCGGCGAGCGGCGGGATCGGCGACCCCGATCCCTACACGGCGGTCGTGAACGCGCTGCAGTTCCATCCCGTCGACGAGATCGTCATCTCGACGCTGCCGAGCACGGGGTCGCACTGGCTGCGCGGCGATCTCGTGGGGCGCGTCGCGAGAACGGCGACGGTGCCGGTCGAGCACGTCGTCGTCGACCTCGCCGAAGCCGCGCCCGCGCCCGTGCGCTAGGCGAGGCGCTCGGGCAGCGGCAGCTCGTCGAGCTGGCCCTGCGCCGCCGCCAGGACGCCGCGCGCGACGCCCTCCCACGACCACCGCTCGCGCGCCGTCGCGACGAGCGCGGCGCGCGTCTCCTCGCGCAGGGGCTCGGGCGCGTCGAGCCAGCCGGCGAGGCGCTCGGCGATCGCCCGCACGGCGTCGGGTCCGACCGTGAAGGCGAGCAGCGGACGGGCCTCCTCCGGCACCGCGGCGGCGAGCGCGGCGGTCACCTCGGCGAGCCCGGAGTGGTCGGCGCAGAGCGGCAGCGCGCCGCAGGCGGCGGCCTCCGCCGCGACCATCCCGAACGCCTCCGGGAAGGTGCTGGGGACGACCTGCGCCTCGCAGGCCGGCAGCAGGTCGGTCAGCTCGGCGTGCTCCAGCCGGCCGGTCAGGACGACCCGCTCGCGCAGGTCACGTGCGGCCGCGAGGTAGCGCTCGGCGTCGCCGTGCTCGTCGCGCTCGAGGCCGTCGAGGAACGCCTCCACGTAGCGCAGCGAGCCGGTCGCGCCGACCTCGCCCTCGGCCGCGCGGCCCTCGGCCGCGAGGGCGCGGACGGCGTCGAGGTCGCCGTCGGCGAGCGCGTCGATCAAGCGCAGGACGCCGTCGCGGTAGGCGCCGAAGCCGACGACCGCGAGCCGGGCGCGCGGCTCGGCGAGCAGCACGAGCGGCCAGGCGGCGATCAGCAGGTCGATCCCCTTCGAGACGATCAGCTTGCCGACGAACAGGACGAGCCGGTCCTCCTCCGCGCCGGCGGCGAGCGAGGCGACCGCGGTCGCGGCGGTCCCCACGTCGCGCGCGAAGGCGGAGGCGGGCTCGGCATCGGCGGGCGCGGGGTGCGCGGCGGCCTCGGCCACGTCGTCGCGCGCCTGCTCCGCGAGCCGCTGGGCCAGCACGGCGAGGCAGGCGCGGGCGGCGGCCGGCGGGCGCGGGCCAAAGCGCTCGACGTCGACGCCGGGCGGACCGAGCCGCGTGCGCGCCGGCAGCTCCGGATCGTCCAGCGCCGCCCACAGGCTCTCCGCCACGTGGCGCGAGCCGACCAGCACGCCGCGGGCCGGCGCGATCCCCTCGCGGGCGGCCGGGAGGAAGCGCGGATGCGGTCTGACGGTGTACTCGAGCGCGCTGCCGTGGATCTTCACGGCGTAGGGCACGACGGGGTCGGCGAGCGCCCGCGCCAGCACGAGCGGGCCCATCACGAGGTGGTTGGCGAGCGCCACGTCCGGCCGTGCGCGGGCGGCGACCTCGCGGACCGCCGCGACGTTCGCGGCGACGTAGGCCTCGACCTCCTCGGGGCTCAGCTCCGGGTAGGGGCGCGCCTCGATCCCGGCGTAGCGGTCGGCGACGTAGACCGGCAGCAGGCCCGCCAGCCGCGGGCGGTAGACGGTGCAGCGAACCGGCTCGCGCAGCGTCCGCAGCACCAGCTCGCCGCTGTCCCAGTCGCCGGCCGCGTCGACGAAGGCGAGCGCCTCCGGCTTCCGCTCCTGGCTCAGCAGGTGCACCTCGTGGCCGAGCCGCACGAGCGCCGCCGCGAGATTCGCGTTGTAGACGTTCGAGCCGGTCCCGCCGAGCAGGTAGCCGTGGAAGATCAGGACGCGCAAGGGTGCAAGCCTACGGGGGCGACGACGACGGAGCCACCTGCCCGGGTCCGTTGGTACCATCTCAACCGATGAGCCTTCTTCAGCGTTACCGCATGCGGACCCCGTCGACGGGCCGCGAGATCATCCTCGAAGCCGTCGCCGGCGAGACGTACGTCGACAGAGACACCGGCGAGGAGCTCGAGGTCGTCGCGAGACTCCTGCCGCTCGCCCCGTCGCCGTCGAACCTGCCGTGGGCGGTCGAGAACCTCCGCGTCTGCAACTGGTGCGACCAGTTCGCGCCGAGAGACCTCAACGACTGCCCGACCTGCGGCCGTCGCATGACGCCGATCCCGGCCGACGCCGGCCAGACGCCCGCGTCGCAGACCGCTCCGGTCGCCGCCGCCGAGCCCGCGCCGGCCACCCCGGCGCCGACCGACCCGACCCCGCCCGCCGCCGGCTAGCGGCTCCCGCGCCCCTGCCCTTCGTGCCTCGCCGCAC
>JAATFK010000034.1 GCA_015655225.1 Solirubrobacterales bacterium
CGGACCCAGTGCGGGACGCGCACCGGCTGCAGCGTGACCTCCAGTCCCGCGGCCTTCAACGCCGCCGCGACCTGCGCGACGCCCGCGTCGGCGCCGGCCGATCCCGACAGCCGCGGGCCGACGAGGTCCGCGAGATCGGTCAGCCGCTGGTAGGCCCAGTCGGTCTTCAGCGCGGCGTCGCGGATGCGGGCGAGGACGGCGGGGTCGACGGTCGGGCTCGCGGTCTGCGCGAAGGTCGGCGACGCGACGACCAGCGTGACGACGACGAGCGCGCGAAGACGGTGGAGGATCGGCATGGTGGCGGGGAGGGGAGGGGTCGCCGCATCGTAAGCGATGGGTGCCGGCACGGCGCGATGAGCGCACCGTCGACGACGCCCGCGCCGCGTGCGATCGAGCTGCATGGACCGCGAACCGGCTACGATCGACGACACCGTCTTCGACAGGAGCCTCGATGCCTTCCATCCACCGTCTTACTGCCGCCGCCGCGCTCGTCGCAGCGCTGTCGATCGCGTCGTCGCCGCGCGACGCGCACGCGCAGAGCGTCGCCGCACCGCAGGCCGGCAGCGCCGCCGCCACGCCCGACAACGCCGTGCTGCTGACCGTGTTCCTCAAGCACGACCAGTCGAAGCCGCTGGCCGCGATCAACGCGGAACTCGCGAAGCAGGGCTTCTACAAGGCGTTCCCGCCGCCCGGCGTCGAGGTCGTCAGCTGGAACGTCGTGATGGGCATCGGCCAGATCATCGTGCTGCGCTTCCCGGCCACGCGGCTGCGCGAGATCAACCGCGTGCTCGAGGACACCGCGTGGGGCCCGTACCGCACCGAGTTCTACGTCAGCTACGACTACAAGGCGGTCGGGCTGGGCGAGCACGAGAAGGCGCAGTGACGACGGCGAAGTCGCGGGGCGCTGCCTGTGGCTGACTGCGCCCGGAGGTCGTGGGCGCGGCGTTTTTTTTTATTCGGTGCGGTCTTCCTGTCGCACGACCTCACGCCTCCCGTCGTCCCCGCGCAAGCGGGGACCTGGCGCGGTCCGATGGCAACGAACGGCCGCCATCGCGGCACCAACAAGGAACGCAGCGCGGACGAACGGCGCTGCACGAGCGACCAGCGTTTTGCGTCGTTCGATGGGGCTCGCTATACTTCCGCTCCCCGACGCTCGGCGGCGCAAGCAGTTCCCCGCGCCGCTCCCCGCAAGACCTCCGGAGAGGTGGCAGAGTGGTCGAATGTACCTGACTCGAAATCAGGCGTACGTGCAAGCGTACCGTGGGTTCGAATCCCACCCTCTCCGCCACGACACTAATCGAATCAAGGGGTTATGGCAATACGCAGTGCCATTCCCGGTTGTTTCCCGTGTGTTGCATTGTGACTACATGATGAGGGCTTACGGCGACGTAGGCCCTTTTTCTTTGGGCCGGCTAGCACCTGGCTAGCTCGAGCGACAGCGCTGTGACGATCCCTACAGGACAGCCCTTCTCACGCGTCTACGGACCCAAAGGGCCGCTCGCAAAGGATAGTCAGCCTCTTCGAGTCCGCCTGCTGGCCTTCGTCAAGGGGCTCAGCAAGATGCGCTTAGATGGGCTCGTCGGACACATGGAGTACCACGGGGGCCTCGCTCTTCCCGGAGTCTCGTCCTACTGGCAGCTAAGCCACTTGTTTCTAAAAGCGGACATCGGCGACGTGCTTGACGCTGTCACCTACATCCACCATGCCTTGGGCTACCCTGGGCACGGAGAGACCTCCGAGCAGATTACTTGGCGCGAACACGCTGCGACGGCTTTCGATGAAGAGGGCCTTGCGTACCGCGTCGATTCTCGGTGCGGCGTGCACTACTACGTCGACGTCGAGTTCGAGCGGGGACGGATCGCTGCCGTTGCCGAATTGCAAGGAGGCCCCTTGGCACCGGCCCTCGGCCCACTCGAAGACGCTTTTAAGCATCTCGAGGCGCGGCCGCAAGACAGAACGGCGGCAATTCGGTCGATGTTTGAGGCGGTGGAGTCTCTAACGAAGATCATCGATCCCCGCGTCACGAAGTTGAACAAGGCGGTTGCGAAGGACTGGTTGAAAAACGCGTACCTCGAGGGCTTCGCAGGCGACAAGAGCGAGCGGAAGGCTATTGACGGCCTTTTCGACAGCCTAGGCGAATGGGTCGACGCCCTTCACGAGTACCGTCACGGGCAAGATGAAGTCAGGACGCCATCCGAAGAACTGGCAATCTACGTATTGGCGTCAGGATGCGCGCACCTTCGGTGGCTAGCTCCGCGGGCAGCGCAGCGAGCTGCCACACGGTTATAAGATCCTTCGCGCCCGCCGCTCCGGCGGCTTTTTGCTCCGAAAGTTGCTGTCCGGTCGGCCATGCTGCAATCTGGCGCCATGCCCATCCGCTTCCGCCGCTCGTTCAAGCTGTTCCCCGGAATCCGGCTCAACCTCTCGAGGTCAGGAGTGAGCACGACCGTTGGTGTGCCGGGCGCCCATCGCACGTTCGGTCCCCGCGGGACGCGCACGACGATCGGTATCCCGGGCTCTGGTCTCTCGATCAGCGAGACGGCGCCACTAAGCTCGCCGCGAACGCGGGCTGGACCCTCGGCCGCCCTGTGGTTCCCGCTCGTCGTGGCGGCCGTCTTGGCCGTCTGCTTTGCCCTAGGCGCGCTCGGTCGCTGAGAGCGCCGGTCGACCGCTGAAGGAGGCCGTCATGCGGCTGCTCACGTCCGTCGTCACTTGCGTGGTCGTCCTCCTGTGTACGCCGTGCAAGGCTTACGGTCCGGACGGCCACCACACCATCGGCGCGATCGCCGGTCACCTGATCGCGGGCACGAACGCCGAGCAGCAGGTCCACGCGCTCCTCGGCCCGCTCACGCTCGAGCAGGCCGCCGTCTGGGCCGACTGCGCCAAGGGCGTCGACGAGAAGACGCTCAAGTACAGAGGCGCCGGCAAGTATCACGAGTGCGCCGTCTTCGAAG
>JAATFK010000367.1 GCA_015655225.1 Solirubrobacterales bacterium
CGGGGAGGCTCGGGGGGGTGGGGGCCGGCCCGCTGGCCGGCGGGGTCGCGGCCGCGCCGGGCGGGCGGCGGCTGGGTCCGCTCGCGCGGGGGCGGCTGCCGGTCGCCTACGCGGCGGCGACGCTCGTGACGATGCCGTCGATCCCGACCCCGCGCTTCCGCGAGCCGTGGGGCCTCGTCTGCAACGAGGCGATGCACCAGGGCACGCCGGTGCTCGCGACCGACGCGGTCGGCGCGGTCGCGGGCGGGCTCGTGCGCGACGGGGAGACGGGGCTCGTCGTGCCGGCGGGCGACGCCGCCGTGCTCGCGGCCGGGATCCGGCGGCTGCTGGAGGACGCGAGCTTGCGCGACCGCCTCGGGGCGGCCGGCCGAGCCGCGCTCGCCGGCCACACCTACGAGGCGATGGCGAAGGCCTTCGGCCGGGCGCTAGGGCAGGCGGGCGTGCGCTAGCGCCGCAGCCGCGTCATTCTCCGACCGAGAACAGCGCCTCGAGGTCGTGTCTCGAATAGACCTCGAACGCCACCATCGTCTGCGTCTTCGTGACGCCGGGGAGCTGGGAGATCGTCTCCGTCACGACGTGCGCGAGGTCGTCCGGCTCGCGCAGCCGCAGCATCGTCGCGAAGTCCCACTCGCCCGTCACCGAGTAGGCCTCGGCGACTCCGGGGATGTCGGCCAGCTGGCTGCCGAGGTCCGCGAGCGCGTTGCGGTCCGCCTTCAGCAGGACGATCGCGTGGGTCATGGCGTCAACGTCTCCCCCGGGGCGAGGACGACGACCTTCGAGGAGGTCTGCGACTCGACGTCGGCCTTGAACGCCTGGGCGTCGGTCTCGATCGGCGGGAAGGTGTCGTAGTGGCACGGGACGACGGTCGGGGCGCCGACCAGCCGCACCGCCTCGACCGCGTCGTGGCGGTCCATCGTGTAGTGGCCGCCGATCGGCACGAGCGCGATGTCGAGCTGGCGGTTGCGACCGACCAGCTGGAGGTCGGAGAAGAGGCAGGTGTCGCCGAGGTGGTAGATCGTCTGGCCGCCGAACTCGATCACGAGGCCGGCGGGGGTCGAGATGGTGCCCTTCGGCGTCGTCGAGGTGTGCCAGGCCGGCACCAGCTTGACCGTGCCCCAGTCGAACGTGACGGTGCCGCCGAGGTTCGGGTCGACGACCGACACGCCCTCCTCGGCGATCTCGCCCGCCAGCTCGACGATCGCGAGCACCGTCGCGCCCGTCCGCTTGGCGATCGCGACGGTGTCGCCGAGGTGGTCGGCATGGCCGTGGGTCAGCAGGATCGCGGTCGCGTCGACCTCGTCGGCGGTGACGGCGGCCTTCGGGTTGCCGGTCAGGAAGGGGTCGATCAGGACGGTCGTGTCGCCGTCGCTGAGGGAGAACGCCGACTGGCCCAGGAAGCGCAGTTCCATGTGAGTTTCAGTTCCCTTCGGTGGTTGAGGCTCGGGAGGTGAGGACGCGCGCGAGCTCGAAGCCGACGGCGACCCCGACGAGCATGCCCAGTCGCGTCTCGTCCGCAACGAGCGTCCGCACCGCGCGCTCGCGGTCAGCCGTCTCGCTCGCCCCGGCGGCCTCTCTGACGGCCTGCTCGTGCAGCTCGCCGAACCAGCCGCCCTCCTCCAGCGCCTTGTTCAGCACGCGCTGGAGGCCCGGGGCCGCGCGCGTGACGAGGTCCTGCGCCACCCGCAGGCGGTCGGCGTCGGTCAGCGCGCTCACGGCCGCGTCGATCTCCGCGTCGCTGTACTCCCGCTCGCCCATGGCAGCTGATGATACGGGCGCTCGACCGCGCGCTAGCGCGATCGCAGGCGGGCGAGCGGGACGCCGAGCAGCACGCCGGCCGCGACGCCCGTCACGCCGGCGAGCGCGTCGGCCGAGTCGTCGGCGATCGGGAGCAGCAGCAGGACGATCGCGAACAGCGCGGCGCCGAGCAGGTCGCCGTCGATCTCGCGGCTGCGGCGCAGGTCGAGCAGGTCGGGGATCGCCCACGCGACCACGAGCGCGAGCGCCGCGCCGTTGCCGCCGAAGGCGTACGGGAACGTCTCCGTCACGGCCACGAGCGCCATCCCGCCGGCGCCCCCGGCGACGAACAGCGCGACGATCGCGAGCGGGCCGTGGCGCCGCTCGACGAGCCAGCCGAAGATCGCGATCGCGAACAGGGCGACGAACGCGTAGCCGGTGTTGAAGTAGGTGAACGGCGCCGTCACGACGTGCCAGTCGACGCGTCCGCGCGTCAGCGCGACGTCGTTCAAGTTGACGATGCCGGCCTTCGTCAGCACCAGCAGCACGAGGCTCGCCGCGACGAGCGCGATCGTGGCGTACGGGCGCGCGTCGTGCCGGATGCCGGGGATCTCGCCGCGGCGCAGCGGTCCGAGCGACGGCGCGGGGCGCTTCGGCTTGCGCGGCTTCTCCGACGGGCGTCCCCCGCGCTCCAGCTTCGGCGCGCGCTTGCGCAGCCGGTTGCCGCAGTACGGGCACTCGGTGATGTACGGGCTGACCTCAGACCCGCAGGACTTGCAGATGACGAACAGGTCGGGGCCGCCGCTACTCACAGCACGAGTCTAGC
>JAATFK010000424.1 GCA_015655225.1 Solirubrobacterales bacterium
CGCCCTCGCCGATCGGGTTGATGCCCGCCGCCAGCAGCGCGCTGACGCGGAAGAACGGCCGCTGCCAGAGCCAGCGCGCGCCCTCCGCCAGCTCCTCGCGAAACAGGAGCGGCTCCGTGCGCGGTGCGCGCTCCTCCTGGAAGCGCGTGCGCATCGCGAGCATCGCCGCGGTCGAGACGACGTAGGAGCCGGCGTCGGCGGCGAACGGAACCGCCCGGCCAAGCCCGTAGAGGAGGCCGCCGAGCGGCGGCCCCAGCACCGCCGCGGCGTAGCTGCGCGCCTCCGTGCGGGCGACCGCCTGCCCCAGCTGCTCGACCGCGACGACCTGGCGCAGCGCGCCGCGCTCGGCGACGTAGGAGAGCGCGAAGCCGCTGCCGTCGACGAAGGCGACGAGCACGACGTGGAGGACGACGACGTGACCGGCGGCGACCGCGATCGCGAGGCTCAGGAGCAGCAGCGCGCGCGACCCGTCGCACGCGATCATCAGCCGGCGGCGGTCGACGCGGTCGGCCAGCACGCCGCCCGGGAGCGCGAACAGCAGCATCGGCAGGACGCGGGCGAGGCCGACGACGCCGGCCTGCGCCGCCGAGCCCGTGATCGCGAGGACGAGCAGCGGGTAGGCGACGAACGAGACGCGCGAGCCGACCTCGGAGCAGAGCTGTCCGATCGAGAGCAGCGTGAAGTCGCGGTTGTGGCGCAGCGGGACGGCCGGCATCGTCGTCCCAGTTCACCGCATCGAGGAGCGCCACGCGGAGGCGACCGACCCCGGGGCGATACTCGCGGTCATGGTGACGATCATGCGGATCGCGGCGAGAGAGCTGCGCGACGTGTTCCGCGCGGCCACGCCGGTGCACCGGGCGCTGCGCGACCGGGTCATCCTCGTGGTCGTCGTGACGGTCGTGATCGACCTCGTCTGCGCCGCGCTCGCACTGCTGTTCGAGCGCCACGCGAAGGGCACCGAGATCGAGAGCTTCGGCTCGGCGCTGTTCTGGTCATCGACCCAGCTGCTGACCGTCTCCTCTCAGCTGAGAAACCCGATCTCGGCTCCCGCCCGCGTCCTCGACGTGCTGATGGAGGCCTACGCGATCTCGGTCGTGGCGACGCTCGCGGGCTCGTTCGGCACCTTCTTCCACGTGCGCGGGCACGAGCGCGCCGAGGCGCGCAGAAGAGCCGAGGCGGCGAGCGGCACGGCTTCTGCCTAGCACGAACTTCACAGAGATCTCACGAGAACCGCAGGCAAGGCGTGCAACGGTGAGAGCACGACCTCGACCTCCCGCCGGGAAGGATCCTCATGATCGCCGTCATCTCCGCCAATCCGTCGATCGACAAGCTCTTCCTCGTCGACGAGGTGCGCCTCGGCGCGATCCACCGCCCGCAGGAGCTCGTCGTCACCCCCGGGGGCAAGGGCCTCAACGTCGCCCGCGCCGCGCGCACGCTCGGCGGCGACGTGCTCGCGATCGCCCTGCTCGCCGGGCATGCCGGCCAGTGGATCGCCGACGCGCTGCTGGAGCAGGGCGTCCGCACCGACATCACCTGGGCGACCGGCGAGACACGGACGTCGCTGTCGGCGGCCGACCCGTCGAGCGGCCGGCCGACCGAGTTCTACGAGCGCGGCGAGATGCCCGGGCCCGACACCTGGGAGTCCTACGTGACGCGCGTCAGCGACTCCGCGCACGGCGCCCGCTGGGTCCCGCTCTCCGGCTCGCTTCCCCCCGGCGTGCCGGCGACCGCATCGGCGGACCTGATCGAGCGCGCGCGGACGGCCGGAGCGCGCACGGTCGTCGACCAGCGCGGTGCGGCCCTCGCGGCCGCGCTGGGCGCCGCGCCCGACGTGATCAAGGTGAACGCCAGCGAGGCGCGCGAGCTGACCGGACAGGCCGATCCGGCGGCGGCCGCGCTCGCGCTGCACGAGCTGCTCGCCGGCCGGCGCACCGCACAGGGCTTCGGTCCGCCGGCCGCGATCGTCACCGGCGGCGAGGAGGGCGCCTTCATGGTCGACCCCGACGGCGTGCTGTGGCACGCGACCGTCGACGCGCGGGGCCCGTTTCCGACCGGCTCCGGCGACTCGTTCCTGGGGGCGCTGCTGGTCGGGCTGGAGGAGACCGGCGACGACTGGCACGCATCGCTCGCGCTGGCGCTCGGTGCCGCCGCCGCGAACGCGGAGCAAGCCGGTGCGGCGCTGCTCGACCCGCGCCGCGCGCGGACGCTGGCGGGACAGGTGCGGATCGCGCGGGCGGACGCCGGCGCGGTCGCCGTTCGCTAGCGCCTAGTCGTTCGCGCGCAGCACGACGACGCAGTTCTGGCCGCCGAAGCCGAACGCGTTGGCGATCGCCGTGCGGACCGGGACCTCGCGCGCAACGTTCGGCACGTAGTCGAGGTCGCAGTCGGGATCGGGCGTGTCGAGGTTGATCGTCGGCGGCACGACGCCGTCGCGCATCCCCAGCAGGCAGACCATCGCCGACAGCGCCCCGGTCGCGCCGATCAGGTGGCCGACCATCGACTTCGGGGAGGAGACCGGGACCTTCGTCGCGTGGTCGCCGAAGACCTCGTGGATCGCGCGCGTCTCGAGTCTGTCGTTGATGCGCGTGGCGGTGCCGTGCGCGCAGATGTAGTCGACCTCGTCGGGCGCCACGCGGCTGCGCTCCAGGGCGGTGCGGATCGCGGCCGTGGCGTAGCGGCCGGTCGGCTCGGGCGCGCTCATGTGGAAGGCGTCGCACGTGAGGACGCCGCCGGCGAGCGTGCCGTAGACGCGCGCGCCGCGAGCGCGGGCGTGCTCCTCGGACTCGACCACCAGGAGCACGGCGCCCTCGCCGAAGACGAAGCCGTCGCGGTCGGCGTCGAACGGCCGGCTCGCGTGCTCGGGGTCGTCGTTGCGCTGCGAGACGGCGCCCATGTTCGAGAGCCCGGCGAGCATCACCTGCGCGAAGCCGGCGTCGGTCCCGCCCGCGATCACGACGTCGGCCTCGCCCGCGAGGATCAGCCGGCGCGCCTCCAGCAGGGCGGCATTTCCGCTCGCGCAGGCGAGCGCGCTGGCGGTCACGGGGCCGTGGACGCCGAGGTCCATCGCGACCTCGCAGGCCGGCATGTTGAGGATCGTGGAGGCGACGTAGTAGGGGCTGACGGCGGCGATCCCCTCGTCGCGCAGCGCATCGACCGCCTGCTGGGACTCGGGCACGCCGGCGACCGCGCTGTTGACGATCACGCCGATGTTCCCCGAGTTCTCCCGGTCGATCTCGAGCCCGGCGTCGGCGACCGCCTCGCGCGCGGCGACGATCGCGAGCTGCGAGAAGCGGGCCGTGCGGCGCGTCTTCTTTCTGCCGAGATGGGCCTCGGGGTCGAAGCCGAGCACCTCGCCGGCGATCCGCGTGGGGAAGCCGGAGGCGTCGAAGTGGGTGATCGGGCCGATCCCGGAGCGGCCCGCGACGAGCGCCTCCCAGGTGTCGGGCACCGTGTTGCCGACGGGCGTGATCGCGCCCATGCCGGTGATGACGACGTCGCTCATGGGCGCTCCAGGGCTCCTGCCTCGGCGTCGGCCGGGGCCTGCGCGCGGAGTTGGTAGTGGATCTTCTTGCCGGTCGCGGTCATCGGCAGCTCGTCGACGAAGCGGTACGCGCGGGGGCGCTTGTAGGCCGCGAGCATCGGGTGGGCGCGACAGTGGGCGTCGAGCTCGGCGGCGCCGATCTCGTCGGCGCCGGGCGCCCGCACGACGTAGGCGACGACGAGCTGGCCCCACTGCGGATCGGGCAGGCCGACGACGGCCGAGTCGGCGACCCCGTCCAGCTCGTTGAGGATCTCCTCGACCTGGACCGGGTGGACGTTCTCGCCGCCCGAGATGATCATGTCGTCCTTGCGGCCGACGATCGTGACGTACTCGTCCTCGTCCCAGGTCGCGAGGTCGCCGATGTAGAGCCAACCGTCGCGGAAGCGCGACTCCTCCTCGGCCGGCTGGTTCACGTACGCGTAGCCGGACTTGGCGGAGCGGACGATCACCTCGCCGATCTCGCTGCCGTCGTGGGCGACGTGGTCGTCGGGCGCGGCGGGGCGGTCGTCGTAGATCCGCACGACGGCGACGTCGTCGTCGGTGCAGGCGCGGCCCGCGCTGCCGGCGTGGTCGGGCAGGTCGCTGGGCCGCAGGAAGGTGTTCCAGAAGGCCTCGGTCGTGCCGTAGCCGTTGAAGATCCGCGCGGTCAGCAGCTCCTGGTAGCGCAGGCAGGCCTCGCGCTCCAGCGGCGCGCCCATCGTGACGATCCCGCGCAGCGACGAGAGGTCGCGCGGCCGTGCCGCCTGCTGCTCGGCCAGCAGGCCGAGGTTGGTCGGCGCGCCGATCAGGAAGGTGAGCCCGTGCTCCTGGACCCAGTCGAGCACGGTGGCGGCGTCGAAGTGGCGCAGCGCGACCGACTCGGCGCCGACGTAGAGGACCGGGTTGGGGCCGCCGCTGTAGAGGCCGCCGCGGTGGAACCAGGGCGTCATGTTGAGCGTGCGGTCCTCCGGCGAGAGGGGGAAGTGCATGATCACGTCGTGGGCCGAGAGGACCTAGACGAGGCCGTTGAGGGAGACGCCCTTCGGCATCCCGGTCGTGCCCGAGGTGTAGAGCCGCGTCGTCTCGTCGTAGACGGTCGTCCCCGCGGGTGCGGCGGGCGCCGCCTCCGCGCTGGCGCCGGCGAGCAGGTCGGCGAAGCGCTCGGCGCCCGGCAGCGGGTCGGGGCCGTCGCCCTGCGCGTCGACCGCGAGGACGGCCTTTGGCGCGTGGCCCGCCATCGCGAGGGCGTCGCGGGCGACGGTGGTCAGGGCGGCGTCGTAGACGAAGGCGGCGGGCCGGCTGTCGTTGAGGATGTAGGCGGTCTCGCCGGGCGAGAGGCGGAAGTTGATCGGCGAGCCGATCGCGCCGATCGACTGGGCGGCGAGCCACAGGAGGGCGAACTCGGGACCGTTGAAGAGCTGGAAGGTGACGACGTCGCCGGCGGTGACACCGGCCGAGACGAGACCGGCCGCGAGCCGCTTGACGTCGCGGCCCAGCTCGGCGTAGGTCCAGCGGCGGCCGCTGGCGGGGTCGTGCAGCGCGGGGCGACTGGCGTAGCGGTGCGTGTTGCGGTCGAAGCCGGCGCGGTAGGTGAAGTGGTGCTCGAAGACGTCGCGGAAGGGACCCGCGTCGTACGCGTACGGCCGGGGGTCGCTCACGCGCTGGGCTCGAGGAGGGCGATCGGTTCCGGCGCGCACGACATCGCTCCAAACATATCGAGGTGCTAAACGTCGAGACCCCGTCGTGGGGAGCGGGATACCCTGTCCAGCGTGCGCATGCCCCCCACATGGCCGACCTGGCCGCTCGCGGCCGGCTCCCTGATCGTCGGCTTCGCCGTCGCCGAGGCGACCGGGGTGCGGGCGATCGGCGGGATCGTGCTGGTGGTGGCGGCGGTCTGGTGCGCGCTGCAGTGGCGCCGCGAGGTCGGGCTCGGCCGGGCGCTGCGGCTCGTCGGCCTCTACCTCGTCGCCTTCGCGCTCTCGCACGTGCTGGGCCTTGTGATCGGCGCGTGGCCGAGCGTGCTGGTCGTGAGCGTGGCGGTCGGGGCGGCCGTCTGGACGTGGGCCGACGCGCCCTCCGGCCGCGCGCGGCCGATCCGCGCCGCCTAGTGCGCCGGCCGGCTGCCGCCGTAGCGCGGCAGGCCGTCGTCGGGCAGCACGTCCCACGGCGCCGCCGAGTCGACGAACTGGTGGTACTGCGGCCGGATCCCGGGATCGCCGTCGAGCGCCCCGAAGCGGACGCCGACGGTCGGCCCGCCGTCGAGCCGAGGGGTGCTGAAGAGCGCCCCGCCACAGTCGCCGCAGAACCACTTGACCGCCCCGCCCTCCGGCGCCCATGAGCGGATCCGCTCGCGCCCCTGAGTGATCGCGAACGCCTTCGCATCGGCCGTCGTGTTGAGCGACGACCCGGTGCCGGTGCGCCGCTGGCAGCGGGTGCAGTGGCAGTAGCTGGCGCCCAGCAGCGGAGCGCTGATCGCGAAGCGGACGGCGCCGCAGGCGCAGCCGCCGGTCAGCGGCCGCTCGGCTGACGGAGTGCTCGACATCGCCCGAACGCTAGCGAAGGGTCAGGCGTAGATGCGCAACGGAGTGCACGTCGCCAGCCGGTCGAAGTCGACGTCCGCGTGGAGCAGCGGCGCGCCGGTCCGAACGCACGGCGCGGCGATCAGGCAGTCGCTCGTCTTGCGGATCGTGACGCCGACGCCGCGCGCCATGCGGTGCAGCTCGGCCGCGAGCAGGAAGCTGTCGAGTCCCTCCAGCCGGAGGATCGGGAACGACCGCAGATGCTGCTCGACGGTCCGCACCTCGCGCGCTCGGAGCGAGACGGGCTCGCCGCCCCTGTCCTCTACCGCAGCTCCGCCGACGATCTCCCCAGCAGCTGGCGGGCGATGATCAGCAGCTGGATCTGCTGGGTGCCCTCGAAGATGTCGAGGATCTTGCCGTCGCGCGCCCACTTCTCCAGCAGCAGCTCCTCGCCGTAGCCGCGTGCGCCGGCGAGCCGCACGCAGCGCATCGCCACGTCCACGCACGTCCGTCCCGCCTTCGCCTTCGCGTAGGAGGCCTGCAGCGAGTTGGGCTTGCCGTTGTCAGCCATCCAGGCGGCCTGGAGCGTCAGCAGCCGCGCCGCCTCGTAGTCGGCCTCGAGCGCGAGCAGCTCGGCCGCTGCCGCGTGCTGGGACTGCGCCGGGCGGTCCCAGTCGACCTCGACGCCGGCCTCGGACAGCAGGCGCGTCGTCTCCTCCAGGCACGCGCGCGTCAGCCCGACCGCCATCGCGGCGACCAGCGGCCGCGTGTTGTCGAACGTCTGCATCACGCCCGCGAAGCCCTTCTTGACGTCGACCTCGGGGGAGCCGAGCAGGTTCTCCGGCGCGACCCGGCAGTCCTCCAGCCGGAACGCGGCCGTGTCGGACGCGCGGATGCCGAGCTTGTGCTCCAGCCGGTCGAGCTTCAGCCCGGGGTTCGAGCGCTCGACCACGAACGACTTGATCGCCGCCCGGCCGACGGAGCGGTCGAGCGTCGCCCACACGACGACGAGGTCGGCCCGTTCGCCGGAGGTGACGTAGATCTTCTCGCCGTTGAGGATGTACTCGCCGGTCGCCTCGTCGAGCACCGCCGTCGTGCGGATCGCGGCCGAGTCCGAGCCGGCCTCCGGCTCGGTGATCGCCATCGCCGCCCACTTGCCCTTGAAGCGCTCCAGCTGCTCGTCGTTCGCGACCGACGCGATCGCCGAGTTGCCGAGCCCCTGGCGCGGCATCGACAGCAGCAGGCCGACGTCGCCCCAGCACAGCTCGACGATGCCGAGCGCGGTCGACATGTTCGAGCCGTTGCGCACGCCGCCATCACCGCCGTCGGTGCGGCGCACGCCACCGGCGCCGGCGCCACCGCCCATGTCGGAGCCGTCGTTCATGCCGTCGAGCAGCGCCGCCAGCATGTCCAGCTCTCTCGGGTACGCGTGCTCTTCCTGGTCGTACTTGCGCGAGACCGGACGGAAGATCTCCTCCGCGACCTGGTGCGCCTGGCCGACGAGCGGGCGGAACTTCTTCGGGACTTCGAGATTGATCATCTGCGGCTCCTTTCGGCTAGACGAGCAGGGCGCCCTCGACGACGCCGACGGCTCGCAGGTCGCGGTACCAGCGCTC
>JAATFK010000112.1 GCA_015655225.1 Solirubrobacterales bacterium
ATCCGGGTGTCTGCACCGTCGGCGACAGTGGGGCGCCGCAGCCGCGGCAGAAGTCGTCGGCGGCCGCGACCGCGACGCCGCAGGCGGGGCAGTCGGGCGCGGCCTCGGGCGGGGGCGGCGCGCCGGCGCCGAGCGCGAGCGGCGCCGCGGCCCAGCTCTCGAGCACGAGGTGCCGGCGCAGGTAGAGGACCGTCTCGCGCGCGATCGCCGCCAGCGGCAGCGCGATGAACGCTCCGACGATCCCCGACACCTCGTAGCCGAACAGCAGCGCGAAGATGATCAGCAGCGGGTTGATCCGCAGCGAGTGCCCGAAGATCTGCGGCGCGACGATGTGCCCCTCGACCTGCTGGAGCGCGAGGAACGTGCCCGCGACCCAGATCGCCGAGAGCGGGTCGGCGAACAGCGCGACGAGGATCGGCGGCACCGCGCCGAGCACCGGGCCGACGTACGGCACCAGCTCCATCAGCCCGTAGAAGATCCCGAAGAAGAGCGCGTAGCGGCTCCCGTCGGGGAAGATCCCGACGGTCCCGAGCAGCCACAGCGCGACCCCGGCGGTCGCGCCCATGATGAAGCTGAACAGCAGCTGGCCGCGCACGTAGTGGGAGACGGCGTGTTGGACGCGCGTCGGGTAGTCGTCCTCGGCGGTGCCGTCGCCGGTCGGCATCACGGAGCGCACCAATCTCCCGATCGCCCCGCCGTACAGCAGCATGTAGACCGAGATCACGAGGATCAGGATCAGGTCGAACGAGGTCTCCACGACCGTCTGCACGAGGTCTCTCGCGAACGAGACGATCGAGCCGGAGCTGCGCATCACTCTGTGCTCGAGCGTCGTCAGCGCGTCCTGGCCCTGGGCCTTGATCTGGAGGTTGATGCCCCGGTCGTCGAGCCACGTCTGGAGGTTCGCGAGCGAGTGGTTCGCGCTCCGCGTGATCTGCGGCACGTCGTGCTGGAAGTTCTCCACCTGCGTCGAGACCGGGTTCGCGAGCAGGACGCCGATGCCCACGAGCGCGACGAGCAATCCGATATACACGGTGAAGACCGCGAGCCCGTGCGGAAGGCGACCGCGCTCCACCAGCTTCACGAGCGGATTGAGAATGAGCGCGACGACCCCGGCGACGAGGAAGATCAAGAGGACGGTGCCGGCGAGCTTCGCCAGCGCCCACAGCAGCAAGAGCGCGACCGGCAGCAGCACGAGCTGGATCCAGCGCGGCACGACGACGGCCGTCGGTCCACGGCCGCGCGGTGGCGGGTCCTCCTGTGGGGTGTCCGTTCGCTCGTCGCTCACATCGCTCACGACAGTCTCGGCATCCGCTGGACAGAATATGAGCGCAGCATGAGCCGGCCCGTCTCGATTCTCTTCGTCGGCGACCTCGTCGGAGGCCTCGGCCGCCGTACGCTGACCGCGCTGCTGCCCCAGCTGCGCGAGCAGCACGCGCTCGACTTCGTCGTCGTCAACGGCGAGAACGCCGCCGGGGGCGTCGGCATCACGCCGAAGATCGCCGACGAGCTGTTCGCCCAAGGGGTCGACGTGATCACGCTCGGCAACCACACCTACCGCCACCGCGAGATCTACCGCTACCTCGACGAGCACGACGAGATCCTGCGGCCCGTCAACTTCCTCCGCGGGCAGCCCGGGCACGGCAGCTGCGTGGTCGAGCACGACGGCATCCGGCTCGGCGTCGTCAACGTCTCCGGCAACCTCTACATGAAGGCCGGGCGCCCCGCGTTCTCCGAGGTCGACGCCGCCCTCAGCAGCCTGCGCGGCAAGGCCGACCACGTGCTCGTCGACGTGCACGCCGAGGCGACGAGCGAGAAGGTCGCGATGGGCTGGCACCTCGACGGCCGCGTGACCGCCGTCGTCGGCACCCACACGCACGTCCCGACCGCCGACGCGCGCGTGCTCCCGGGCGGGACCGCCTACGTCACCGACGTCGGCATGACGGGCCCGCGCGGCGGCGTGATCGGCGTCAAGCGCGAGCAGGCGATCGAGGGCCTCGTGACGCAGATGCCGGTCCGCTTCGAGACCTCCGAGCTCGACCCCTGGCTGATGGGGGTCGTGGTGCGCGCGAGCGCGACGCCACTACGCGCCGACGGGATCGAGCAGCTGCTCCTGCCCTCCCCGACTGGCGTCCGCTGAGACGACCGGCGGCGTCTCCTCCCCCAGCCCGAGTCGCGCCAGCAGCGCGAACATCACGAGCGGGAAGAACCAGGCGATGTAGAGGTAGAACCAGTAGTTGAGGCTCAGCTGCAGGGCGATCAGCACGGCCGCGCCGAGCGCCGCCGTCTGCACGATCGTCGGGCGCCGGGGGAAGATCCCGAGCACGAGCGCGAACAGGATCGCGGCGACCTCGACGCCCTTGCGGATCCCGTCGAGATGCCACAGGCCCCAGACCGAGAACGGCGAGCCGCGGTCGGACTGGAAGCCGAAGGTGTGCTCGTAGAACGTGTGCCAGTTGCCGTCGAGGATCACCGGCAGCATCGCGATCGCGGCCGTCACCGCGAACGCGATCGCGTAGCCGGCGAGCGCCTTCGGCCCTCGCTTCGGCGCTCCCTTCGCACGGGCGAACCCGTTCGGGGTGCGCAGCAGCAGCGGCGCGAGTGCCAGCGGCGCGAACTTCGTCAGTCCCGCGAGCGCGGCGAACACTCCCCGGGCTGGTGGCGAGGTCGCGACCAGCAGGGTGGCGACGATCAGCAGCGCGACGAGGCCGTCGTTGCTGTTGGTGTTCGAGACGAAGAGCGTGAAGGGGAAGGCCGCCCACGCGTAGGCGAGCACGATCCCGAGCGTTGGCCCGCGCACCCGCCGGCCGAGCAGGAAGAGCCCGGCCATCGTCAGCAGGTCGAACGCGATCGCGGCCGCGTGGGCGGCCGGCAGGTCGTCCCAATGGCCGCTCCAGCCGAAGATCCGCTCGAACGGCACGTAGGCGTAGTAGTTGACCGGGCCGTACGTGTCGCCGTGCGCGTTGTCGGTCGGCCAGGTGCCGTAGAGCGGCTGGTCGTGCGCGAGCCGGTGGGCGCCGATCACGCCCGAGTAGCCGACGTCGATCACGTTCGAGTTCGTGACGTTGAGCCCGACGCGGAAGCCGATCATGAAGATCAGGGCGACGACGAGCCAGGAGGCCGGCACGAGCAGGCGCAGCGGCTCCGGACGCCGTGGTCGTCGCGCGACGATGATCATGCGCACGAACAGGTAGACCATGCCGGGGTAGACGAGCGGGACCGAGAGTCCGATCCGCGCGCGGTTGAAGAAGTAGAGCGAGACCGAGAAGGCGACCAGCACGAGCAGGTCGAGGTGCAGCCACGAGAGGTGGCGGCGGCGGCGCGGCACGAACGGCAGCAGGAACAGCAGGCAGAACGGCAGCCAGACGTACCAGGCGTTCACGCGCCGGCCGAACGCGCCGTCGTAGCCGCGCGCCATCGTCCACGGCACCTGGTAGCCGGTCCACGCCTCGATCACGCCGCCGGTCGCGTCGAAGATCGTCACCTGCGCGATCTCGACACGCGTCTTGCCGGCCGGGAAGTAGCTCACCTGCCACTCGGAGGTGCCCTTCTCGTACGCGTTCGGGTAGACGCCCTTGTGCTCGCGCTGCTCCTTCTGGACCTTCTTGAGCCCGTTCGCGATCGCGATCGCCTGATTTGCGGTCAATCGGTGTCCGGGCGGGGCCACGTCGAGGCTCGGCGGGCTCGTGAGCGCGTTCGGGTCAGCGACCGTGGTGGCCGTCGTCGTCGTGACGGCGGCGGAGCCGGGGGCGCTCGCGCCGCCGACGACCGGGACGGTCGAGGCGAGCGCGTTCACGACGGGCGCCGCCTGTGCCGTCACCGGTGCGGCGACGAGCAGCGCCAGCAGCAGTGCCGCGGCGGCGATCAGTCCCGCCGCGGCCCGGCTCATCTGCGGAAGCTCCAGAGCTTCTGCCCGAGGAAGGAGAGCGGCGTCGCGGCGATGATCGAGATCGCCTGCGCCAGCACCTTCGCCGTGCCGGCGCCCTCGACCAGCGCGATCAGCACGAGGTAGCTGAAGCCGAAGGCGACCGCGCTGACGACGAAGAAGCGCACGCCCTGGAAGCCGACGTGGCCGTCATGCGCGCCGAAGGTCCAGTGGCGGTTCCACCAGAAGTTGTTCAGGACCGAGACGAGGAACGCCAGCACCGCGGCGAGCTGGTAGTCGATCCCGGCCGCGTGCACCGCGAGCGTGAAGACGATCAGGTTGACGACGTAGCCGCTCGCGCCGACGAGGCCGTAGCGGCCCAGCTGCAGCCAGTTGTGCGGGTGACGGATCCCGCGGCGGACGCGATGGTGCAGCGCCAGCGTGATCTCGGAGGTCGCGGGGTCGGCCATCACCTGACAGATTAACCAGGTCGGGAGGTCAGCCGGCGACGGCGAAGTGCTCGGTGACCATCGGAGCGACGTCGCGAATCGTCCACTGCTCGCGCGCGTCGCGCGACGCGGGGCCGGTTCCGCACCACAGCAGCGCGCCGAGCGAGTCGCTGCGGTGCAGCGATCCGTGGCTGCCGCCGCCGACGTGGGCGGCGCCGCCCCAGTCGACGAACTCCCAGCCGGGCGCGGCCGAGAGCAGCACGTCGCCGGCCGTCGGGCAGGTCATCAGCGACCAGACGCGGGCGAGCGCGTCGGGGTAGTCGGGCGTCAGCAGGACGCCGTCGCGCACCTCGGCGGCGAGCGCCGCGAGGTCGCCGTCGACGCTCCAGCGCCCGCCCCGCGGGTCGACGAGGTCGCCGCCGGGCGCGAAGCGCAGCTCGCCGCGCTCGCTCACGATCGCGCCCTCGCGGGGGGCGGGGCGGCGCATCACGAGGTCGACGCCGGGGACCGTCGCGGCGAGCGCGGCCGCCTCCTCGGTCAGCTCCGCGCGGCGCTCGTCGTTCAGCACGTAGAGCATCGCCGAGCGCTGCGCCGGGTTGATCGTGATGTCGCCGTCAGTCGCGCGTCCGCCGTTGGGGCGCGCGACGTCCCAGCCGTGGAACGCCTGGTCGAGCCGGATCGTCTCCTCGACCTGGGCGTGCGAGTGGTCGGCCATCACGATCATCGCGTGCTCGCTGAGGAACTGCTCGGGGCCGCCGCCGGCGTGCATCAGCCGCTCCAGCTGGCGGTCGGCCGCCGCGATCGAGGTGACCTGCGCGTGCGGGCCGTTGCGGTGCGAGTACGCGTCGTTGTCGGGCAGCGAGAAGAGCAGGAAGTCGAAGAGGTCGTGCTCGACCAGGTAGGAGCCGACGCAGCCGGTGTGCTGGTCGCGCTGGCCCGGCATCCCCAGCTGCCCCGTGCAGCCGGTCCGACGGCTCGCGAACAGGTCCGCGTAGAACAGCTCTCTCGGGCCGAGCACCGGTCTGTTGAAGCCGCCCGCGCTCGCGATCCGCGCGAGCCGCGTCTCGTTCGCGACCTGGTGCTCGTAGCGCCCCCGGAACATCAGGTAGGTCGTCCCTGCGGTGCGCACGTCGGCGTCGTCGAGCGACTCGAACACCGTCTCGACGTCGCGCGAGAGGTGCTTCGCGTTCATGTTGTAGACGGTGTCGGTCAGCGACCGCAGGAGGCCGAATCTGCGCGACGCGCCGAAGCTCGAGCCGTACTCGACGTAGCGCTCCTCCTCGCGCGAGAACCAGTTCATGCTCGGGATGTGGTGCTGGTCGGGCCCGGTGCCGGTCGCGATGCTGGCGGCGCAGACCGGCGTGACCGACGGGAACGCCGCGACGCAGTCGTCGACGTAGGCGCCCCGCTCCATGATCAGCTTCAGCATCGGCGCGCGGCCGCTGGCGACGGCGCGCTCCAGCATCGAGGGCTTCAAGCCGTCGAGCACCGTCAGGACCAGCTTCGTGGGCTGGCTCACCGCAGGATGCGCAGGCCGGCGTACTTCTCGCCCTCGCGTCTTCTCTGGCCGACCAGCAGCCAGACAAGGAAGGCGAGGAAGACGAGCGACACCGGCGGAACGAAGACCGAGAGCGCGGCGAGGACGAGCGCGAGCCCCTCGGCGTAGGCGGGCAGCGCGCTCGCCGTCTCGCTGTCGAGGCGGGAGCGGATGCGTCTGAGGAACAGCCGTGCGGTGACGACCGCGAGCGCCGCGCAGAGCACGCCGCCGACGAGGCCCGGCCACCAGGTGTAGCCGTCGTCCGCAAGGGAGCCGGCGAAGAGGACGGCGCCGAGCGCCAGCGCGAGTCCCAGCAGCAGGCCGCCGACCGGGCCGGAGTCGACGCGCTCGGGGCCGAGGCGGCGCTCGGCCAGCACCAGCAGGATAATCGCGACCACCAGCAGGGCGAGGAAGACGGGGCTCTCCAGGAACGAGAACTTGGTGTGGTCGAAGTCGATCCCGACGTTCCCGCTCGCGAGCGCGCCGACCAGCAGCGCGGGGATGAACGGGCGCAGGCCGACCGCGAGGGCGAGCCCGATGCCGAGGCAGATGTCGAGGAAGAGCTTCATCGTTCCGGTACCGTGGGCGCATGACGATAGCCAACAGCGCCAGGGCTTTGGGGCGACCTGGCGAAGTCCGTCACATGCCGATCACGAGAGGCCCAGCATGACGCGCAGACCGCCGCCGCGCTCCACCGTCCGCGATCTCGAGCGCTACGCCGGCCTCTTCGCCGAGCGCACGAAGGTCATGAGATCGTCGGCGATGCGCGATCTGATGGCCCTGACCGAGCGCGGCGACGTGATCTCGCTCGCCGGCGGCATGCCCGACACGTCGACCTTCCCGCCCGGCACCTACGCGTCGATCATGGCCGACGTCGCCGAGCACTCGACCGCCGCCGCGCTCCAGTACGGCCCGACCGAGGGGATGGCGAGCGTCCGCCGCTGCATCGCCCAGGTGATGGAGGCCGAGGGGATGGCGATCGACGAGGAGGAGCTGCTGATCACGACCGGCGGCCAGCAGGTGATCGACCTCGTCTGCAAGACGCTGATCGACCCGGGCGACGTGATCGTCGCGGAGGCCCCGACCTATCCCGGCGCGGTCCCCACCTTCTGCTCCTACCAGGCCGACGTGGTGCAGATCTCGATGGACGCCGACGGGATGCGGATCGACGAGCTGGAGGAGACGCTCGACCGGCTCGAGCGCGAGGGCCGGCGCCCGAAGTTCATCTACACGATCCCGACGTTCCAGAATCCGGCGGGTGTGACGATGTCGCTGCCGCGCCGCGAGCGGCTGATCCGGATCGCGCACGAGCGCGAGCTGCTGGTGCTGGAGGACAACCCCTACGGGATGCTGCGCTACGAGGGCGAGCCGCTGCCGACGCTCTACACGCTCGACGGCGGCGAGTTCGTGATCTACCTCGGCACCTTCTCGAAGATCCTCTCCCCCGGCGTCCGCCTCGGCTGGGCCGCCGCGCCGCGTCCCGTGCTGCAGAAGATGAACCTCGGCAAGCAGGCCGCCGACCTCTGCACCTCGACGATGACGCAGCACTTCGTCGCCGCCTACTTCGCCGCCGGCGACTGGCGCGACTACGTCGCCTCGCTGGTCGACGTCTACCGCCGCCGCCGCGACGTGATGCTCGCCTCGCTGGAGGCGCACTTCCCCCGCGAGGCCGAGTGGACGCGCCCGCAGGGCGGCCTCTTCATCTGGGCGACGCTGCCGGACTACATCGACACGACTGACCTGCTCGCCCGCGCGATGCGCGAGAAGGTCGCCTTCGTGCCGGGGCGCGGCGCCTACCTCGACGGGCGCGGCGGCTCCTCGATGCGGCTCAACTTCTCCGGCAACGGCGAGGAGGCGATCGCCGAGGGCGTCCGCCGCATCGGCGCCGTGATCGGCGAGCAGGTCGCGCTGTACGGGACGCTCACGGGCGCCCGACCGGCCGCGCCGCTCCCCGCCGTCGAGCCGCGCCCGGCGGCCGAGGCGCTCGCCGACGTCCTGCAGCTCCCGCGCCGGCAGGCGCCCTCCCGCCAGGATCGCGCCGAGACCGATCGATGAGCCGCGTCGCGGTGCTGAAGGGCGGCCGCTCGCTGGAGCGGGCGGTCTCGCTCAAGTCGGGCGCGCGGGCCGAGGACGCGCTGCAGCGGCTCGGCCACGACGTGCTGCCGATCGACGCCGGCCCCGACCTGGTCGAGCGGCTCACGACGCTCGCCCCCGACGTGGCGTTCGTCGCGCTCCACGGCCGCGACGGCGAGGACGGGACCGTGCAGGAGCTGCTCGACGTGCTCGGGATCCCCTACACCGGCTCACGGGTCTCCTCCTGCATCCGCTGCGCCGACAAGGTGCTGGCGAAGCACGTGCTGCGCGACCACGCGATCCCGACGCCCGACTGGCACGCGTTCAGCGAGACCGCCTTCCGCGAGCTGGGCGCCGCGCAGGCGCTGCCGGCGATCGAGCAGCGGCTCGCGTTCCCGCTCGTCGTCAAGCCCGCGAGCCAGGGGTCGGCGATCGGGATCAAGTTCGCCCGCACCGCCGCCGACGTGCCGATGGCGCTCGTCTCCGCCTTCTCCTACGACCGCAAGGTGCTGCTGGAGCGCTACGTCCCCGGCCGCGACCTCGCCGTCTCGGTCGTCGAGGACGGCGACGGCGTGCCGCACGCGCTGCCGATCGTCGAGGCGGTCCCGACGCAGGACGACTTCTACGACTTCGAGGCGCGCTACGAGATCGGGCGCACGCGCTTCGTCTGTCCGGCGGAGCTCGACGACGACGTCGCCGCCCGCACGAGCGAGCTGGCGCTTGCCGCCTACCGGGCGCTCGGCTGCTCGGGCTTCGCCCGCATCGACCTGATGCTGCAGGAGGACGACGCGGAGCTGTACGTGCTGGAGGCGAACGTCGTCCCGGGGCTGACCGAGACGAGCCTGCTGCCGCAGGCGGCCGAGGCCGCCGGCATCTCGTTCGACGCGCTGATCGCCCGCGCGCTCGAACTGGCGCTGGCGCGCGCCTAGGCGCGCGGCGCGCCGGCCCGGGGTCAGCTTTCCCCGGCGAAGTCCTCCGGGGTCACCTGGTCGAGGAAGTCTCTGAACTTCTCGACGACCTCCTCGGTGTCCTCCACCTCGTGCTCGAACTCGATCGCCGACTCGGCGATCACCTCCTCGGCAGCGAAGATCGGCGCGCCGGCGCGGACGGCGAGCGCGAGCGCGTCGCTGGGACGGGAGTCGATCTCCAGCTCGCGGCCGGCGACCGTCAGCGTGATCGAGGCGTAGAAGGTGTTCTCGCGCAGCTCCGTCACGGCGACGCGCGCGCAGTTGACCTCCAGCTCCGACAGGACGTCGGAGAGCAGGTCGTGCGTCATCGGCCGCGGCGTGCTGGCGCCCTGCAGCTTCATCAGGATCGCGGCAGCCTCCGGGTGCCCGATCCAGATCGGCAGGAACTTGTTGCTGTCGACGGTCTTCAAGAGCACGATCGGCTGCTTGCCGACCATGTCGAAGCTGACGCCGTAGATGACCATCTCCTGCACTTCATGCTCCTAGGCTCGGGCGAGGCACCAAGTATAGGCCGGGGCCCTGCTCGGCCCGGATGCCGAATCGCTCACGCCGGGAGCCGCGCCGCCGCGTCGGCGAGCGCCGCCAGCAGGGCGTCGAGGCTGCCGACGAGCTGCCCGCCGCTGTCGAGCACGAACGTCACGACCTGGAGGTTGACGGCGACGCCCGGCTCGCCGCTCTGGCGCAGGTCGGTGCGCAGCCCGAAGCACGGCAGCCCGAGCCCCGCCGCGTAGCCCAGCTCGGCGACCGTGCCCGCGTCGGGCTCCTGGCCGTCGAGCTGCGCCGCCAGCAGCCGGCAGGAGCGGATCGCCGCGACGTTGCGGCGTCCGATCGTCAAGGCCAGCTCGGTGAGCCGGCCGTCGGCGGTGGCGCGCGCGACCTCCTCCGCGCTCGTCAGCGACCAGGGATCGACCGGCTCCACGACGGTCGCGAGCGCCGGAAGGTAGACCTCGGCGTAGTAGTGGCGGCCGGCGTCGGTGAAGCCGAGCGGGCTGGCGACGTAGCAGCGTGGACGGGGCGGTGTGGCGGGCATCACGTCCACGGCGATGGGCGATCCTGGATTCGAACCAGGGACCTCTTCCTTATCAGAGAAGCGCTCTAACCGACTGAGCTAATCGCCCGCGATGGGCGATTCTAGCGAGCCGGGCGCGGACTGTCTCGCCGACCCTCAGGCGGGTGCTTCGACGCCCAGCTGACGGGCCAGCTCGAGCGCCTCCTCAAGGGACGCGAACTCCAGCTGGACGCGGTAGCCGTCGCCCCGCGGACTGACCTGGACGTCGGTCCCGAGCGCGGTTCCGAAGGCGTCGGCGAGTCGCTGCACCGCCTCCTCCTGGTCGGCGTGCAGCGCCGCCGCCCGGCGGGGACGGGCGCGGGGCGCGGACGGTGCGTCGCCGGCGGCCCGTGCGCGCGCCTCCAGCTCCCGCACCGACCAGCCGGCGGCGACCGCCTCGCGGGCGAGCGAGCGGCGGTCCCCGTGGTCGGAGGCGAGCAGCAGCGCGCGGCCGTGGCCCTCGCTCAGGTCGCCGCCGTCGAGCAGTCTGAGCGCGTCGTCGGGAAGGTCGAGCAGCCGGATCAGGTTCGAGACCGCGACGCGACTGCGGCCGACCCGCAGGCCGACCTCCTCGCGCGTGAGCCCCAGCTCCTCGACGAGCGCGGCGCAGGCACGCGCCTCCTCGACCGGACTGAGGTCCTCGCGGGCCATGTTCTCGATCACGGCCAGCTCGAGCGTCGTCGCGTCGTCGTGCTGGCGGATGATCGCGGGGATCTCCGTCAGGCCGGCGATTCCGGCCGCCCGCCAGCGCCGCTCACCGGCGATCAGCTCGTAGCTGCCGCCCGCGACGGGCCGCACCAGCACCGGCTGCAGGACGCCGCGCGCTCGCAGCGAGTCGGCGAGCGAGACGAGCGCCTGCTCGTCGAAGTGCACGCGTGGCTGCTGCGGGTTGGGTGCGATCAGCTCGACCGGGATCGTGCGCAGCTCCTGCGCCTCGTCTCTCGGCACGGCCGAGAGGATCGCCGAGAGCCCGCGGCCCATCCCGCGTGCCTTCTCAGCCACGGGCGGCGACCTCCTTCGCAAGCTCGAAGTAGGCGTCGGAGCCGGCGCAGTGCGGGTCGTGGTGGATCACGGGCTTGCCGAAGCTGGGCGCCTCGCCGACGCGGATGTTGCGCGGGATGACGGTGTCGAAGACGAGCGTCGGGAAGTGCTCGCGCACCTCGCGCTCGACGTCCTGCGCGAGCCGCGTGCGGTTGTCGTGCATCGTCAGGAGCATTCCCGCGATCGTCAGGCGGGGATTCAGCTCGCGCTGGATCAGGCCGAGCGTGTCGAGCAGGCCGGCCAGGCCTTCGAGCGCGAAGTACTCGGCCTGCACCGGGACGATCACGCGATCGGCCGCGACGAGCGCGTTGACCGTGAGCGGCCCGAGCGACGGGGGGCAGTCGAGGATCGTGAACGTGTAGCGGTCGCGGACCGGCGCGACCGCGTCACGCAGGCGGTTCTCGGAGTTGGCGATCCGCGGCAGCTCGACCGACGCGCCGGCGAGGTCGGGGCTCGACGGGACGAGCGAGAGGTGCTCGATCGCGGTCGGCCGGATCGCCTCCTCCATCGTCGCGTCGCCCGCCAGGACCTCGTAGATGCTCGGAGTCGACTCCTTCGAGATGCCGAGCCCGACGGTCGCGTTCGCCTGCGCGTCCATGTCGATCAGCAGCGCCTCGTAGCCGGCCTCGGCGACGCAGGCGGCGAGGTTGACGGCGGTCGTGGTCTTGCCGACGCCGCCCTTCTGGTTCGCGATCGCGTAGATGGTGCCCATTCGACCTGCCAACTTAGCGGCGCGCGCGGTCAGACGGGGGCGACTTCGGCGCTCCGAGCGGGCGTTTGGTCGCCATCCCGGCCCGCCGGGGGAAGCGCGACGGCGTCGGGGCGACCTTGCGCAGGACGTGGAGATGACGGTGGTCGGCGCCCGCGAAGGGGTGGACGGCGCGCACCTCCTCCATCACGAGGCCGAGTTGATCCGCGGCCACAGCGGCGATCGCCTCCTCCTCGGGGTCGCGCCGGCCCTTCCACGCGACGAGCGCACCGCCATCCCGCAGCAGCGGCGCCGCGTACTCGGCGAGGACGCCGAGCGGCGCGAGCGCGCGAGCGGTCACGATCGTGCAGCTGCCGAAGCCGTCGTCCCACTCCTCGGCGCGCTCGGCGGCGACCGCGACGTTCGCGAGCCCCGCCCCGTCGGCGGTCGCCACGATGAACGCGGCCTTGCGCGCGTTGCTCTCGACCAGCGTCACCTCCGTCCCCGGCAGCGCGATCGCGAGCGCAAGGCCGGGAAAGCCCGCTCCGGCGCCGATGTCGGCGACCCGGTCGGCGCCGCGCAGCTCCTCCAGCTCGAGTCCCGCGAGGGAGTCGGCGAGGTGGACGCGCAGCGCCTCGTGCGGCTCGCGCACGGGGGTCGGCGCGTGCTCGTCGCGCTCCAAGGCATCGAGCACGTGGCGCAGCTGCTTGACGGCGCCCTCGGGGAGCGCATAACGCTCTGCCAAGGCAGCCAGCTCCTGCCGGAGTGGGCTGCTCATGCCGTCGGCCGCGCGCGCACGCGGGCGATGTAGTCGGCGTACGTCGAGCACATCGCCTGGAAGCGGGCGGCGGCGTGGCCGTCGATCTCGGGTCCGAGCGACTCCTCCAGCAGGGGGATCACGTCCTCGACCAGCGCGGGACCGCGCGCCATCCACTGGTAGTAGGACCGCTCACCGTGGTGGTAAGGCCCGTAGAGCTTCGTGCGCGGGAACGCCTCGATCAGCCAGTGGAAGAGCGCCTCGTGCCGCGTGTGCATGCGGAGCGTGATCTGCGGCTGTCTGCCGTCGCCGCCAAACGATCCCTCGCCGATCAGGATCCCGACGAAGAGGCCGCGCTCGAAGGACGACAGGCTCACGCATCCCTCCCCGTCCGATCGGCCGGCTGACCCCGTCGGCCGCCCCGATCTGTTTCACCGTCATGAAAAACGTGAAACACTCGCTACGGCGCAACGGGCGCGACGACGAGATGGCGGTCCGGCTCGTCGCCCTCGCTGTACGTCTCGATGCCTGTGCGGTCGCGCAGATACTCGTGCACGACCCGGCGCTCGACGGCGTTCATCGCGTCGAGCGCGACCGGCCGGCCGATCCGCAAGGCCTCCTCGGCCGCCTGGTCGGCGTCGTGCTGCAGGAGGGTGGCTCGGCGCTCGCGGTAGCCCGCGGCGTCGACCGTCACACGTCTGCGGTCCTCCTGCCCCCGGAACGCAACCCGGTAGGCGAGGTGCTGAATCGCGTCGATCGTCTGGCCAT
>JAATFK010000701.1 GCA_015655225.1 Solirubrobacterales bacterium
ACCACTACAACCTGCTCTATCGCGAGGAGGAGCGGGAGATGCTGCCGCTCTGCGTCGAGGAGGGAATCGGCGTGATCCCCTGGAGCCCGCTCGCGCGCGGGCGCCTCACGCGCGCGTGGGACGAGACGACCGCGCGCACCGAGACCGACGAGTTCGGCAAGACGCTCTACCACCCGGCCGACGCGACGATCGTCGAGCGGGTCGGCGAGCTGGCCGAGCGCCGCGGCCTCCCGCGCGCGCAGATCGCGCTCGCCTGGCAGCTGCAGAACCCGTACGTGACCGCGCCGATCGTCGGCGTGACGAGATCGAGCCAGCTCGACGACGCGCTCGCGGCGCTCGACGTGACCCTCGACGCGGCCGAGGTCGCCGCGCTGGAGGAGCCCTACGCGCCGCACGCGGTCGCCGGCCACGTGTAGGGATGTTGGAGAAGCGGGGCGGTTCTCGACGCGGCGCGCGCCGGCGGGGGAGAGTGGCGAGATGGCCGACGTGACCGTGACGCTCGACGACGACGGCAGCGCCCATGTGCGCCTCGCGCCGGAGGGCGAGGTGCGCTACGCGGTCCCGCTCGGCGAGCTGGAGGAGACCGAGACGGTCACCGCCCTCGACGCGATCGTGCTCGAGTTCGACTACTACGGCCGCCTGATCGGCATCGACGTGACCGGCTCCGCCGCCTCGGTGCTGCCGCCCGCGCTGCTCGACGCCGCCCAGCCGCGGCGGTCTTGACGAAATCTCCACGCCGGGCGCGCGGATCTCAACGTTTCCTCGACGGGCGCGGCCGCACAGTGAAGGACGACCCCCGACCCGGGGACGCCGCTCGAAAGGAGCACGATGTCCTTCGCCAACCCGTACCGCACGCTGCTCGACGAAGCCCGCCACGAGGCGCACCACGACACGCCGCGCCACGACCGCCGCGACCGTGACCGCGACGCGGCGCCCGCCGCCCGCGCCCGCGCGGTCGCCTCGATGCGGCGGCTCGCGCTCGACCGCCGGCTCGCCGAGGGCGCCGCGATCGCCGACGACCCGGCGCTGACCGCCCGCGCCTGGCAGATCACCCGCCTCGCCGCCCGCCGCCGGCTTGCCAGCTCGCTGGTGGGGCTCCTGCGCGAGGTCGACCGCCCGATGCGCGCACGTGGCGCGATCGTCCCGATCTGCCGCGCCGAGGTCGACGTCGCGCGCGACGAGATCGTCCTGCTGGCGGAGCGCCTGCGCGACCCGCGCCCGGTCCGCCCGCGCGGGGTCGCGCTCGTGCGCCGGCTGCTGACCGACGGCTGCGGCCCGCTCTACGTCGCGAGCCCGAACGACGAGCTGTGGCGCCAGCTGCGCCGCGCGATGACCGCCCTCGACTAGCGCGGGCCCCGTGTGCCACGATCTCTCCCATGGGTGAGCTCGTGTCCGTCAACGTCGGCCGGCCGACCGCGATCGGGACGTGGCGCGGGCGTCCCGCCGTCAGCGCGATCGTCAAGGCGCCGGTCACCGGCCCCGTCCGCGTCGCGGGCGTCAACCTCGCCGGCGACGACCAGGCCGACCGGCGCGTCCACGGCGGCCCCGACAAGGCGGTCTACGCGTACGCGCGCGAGGACGAGGACTGGTGGGCGGACGAGCTGGGCGCGGCCGTCCCCTCCGGCGCGTTCGGCGAGAACCTGACGACCTCCGGCGTCGACTGCAGCAACGCCGTGATCGGCGAGCGCTGGCGGGTCGGCAGCACGCTGCTGGAGGTCTGCCAGCCGCGCGTCCCGTGCTTCAAGCTCGGACTGCGGTTCGGCGACCCCGGGATGCTGAAGCGCTTCGCGCAGGCCTCGCGCCCGGGCGCCTACCTGCGGATCGTGGAGGAGGGCGAGCTGGCGGCCGGCGACGCGGTCGAGCTGCTCGACCGCCCCGGCCACGGCGTCACGATCCGGCTCGTCGCGGACGCGATGCTGCTGGACGAGCGGCTGCTCGCGCGCGCCCTCGACGCGCCCCAGCTGCCCGACGACCTGCGCGACTGGATCGCCGAGCGCGCAGAATAGGCGCCCGGCGGGTCCAGCCGCGGCGGCGTCAGGAGGTGTAGGTCGGCGAGAGCGCGGCGCTCTTCGCGTCCGCCGGCGACTTCGCCAGCATGCGCTCGGCGAGCGGCCCGAACGCGAGGCCGATCGTGCCCCACATGATCAGCTGGTTGAGGATCGAGTAGAGCCGGAACTTGAACAGCGTGTCGGCCGGGAACCCGGGGTAGACGATCACGCCTCTGGCGTTTCTCAGCGGCTGCGGCGTCTCGGTGTCGAAGTGGCCGAACTGCACGATGTTCGAGTGGAGGCTGCCGACCGTCGGCAGGATCGCCATCACGATCGCGACCACGACGACGAACCCGCCCGCCGACAGCAGCGTCGCGTTCCACGCGCCGAAGCGGGGCGTGAGGCGGCTGGCGGTGACGACCGCGGTCACGAGCAGGATCACCGAGATCGCGACCATCACGACGTACAGCAGCCCGCGCGTCCCGATCGTGTCGGGATGCCCGATCGACGGCGGGTTCGCCGGGTACTTCAGGTACGGGACGAGGTAGAGCCCGAGGAACGCGGCGCCGGCGACCAGCACCGCCAGCGTGCGCGGCCGCACGGCCGTCCCGTATCTCTTGTAGGCGAGCGCGTAGATGACGGCGAAGATGCCGCCCATCGCGAGCCCGAAGAGGATCAGCCCGACGCCGATCCCGATGCTCTGCTGGATGCTCCGGCTGTAGATGTCGGGATCCGCGGGGTCGGGCGCGAGCCCGGCGGCTCTGCGGAGCGTGTCCATCACCGCGTCCCGGCCGTTCTCGTAGTCGATCGCGTTCTGGATCACGGGCTCGGTCATCAGCCGCGCGAAGACGAACGCGAGCAGGCCGCCGAGCGCGCCCACGCCGAAGCCGCGCAGAACGAAGCGCTTCTCCATGGTCTATGTCCCCCTACGGGATCAGTGGCAGGGGAAGCCGAGCAGGTGGCGAGCGTCGTGCACGAACTCGTGGATGTGCATGTCGTTGCCGAAGATCGACGTCGCGCCCTGGTCGATCCCGATGAAGTAGTAGAGCAGCGCCGAGAACAGCAGCGTGCCGACGAGCCACTGGGTGCCGCTGGAGATCGGCAGGGCGATCGGGATGCGGCGGGTGCGGGGGGCGTAGCTTGGGGTGTCCATCACAGTCTCCTTCGAGATCGGGCGTCTCGGTCGTTGAGCTTTGGGTGCCTGCCGAGTGTCTGACTCACGAACGCGACCCCTTGGGTCAGGGTGACGATCGATCACAGTGGCGCGACCGTGCCGGACTCACACCGGCTTCCTCGAACAAGCCCGCGCACCATATCGGGCGCCCGCGCCCATGTCGAACATCTCGCCCAGACACAGGGCTAACTTCATCTTCACAAACGGCCGAGCGAGCACCGGGCGCTGTCGCCGGCGTCGTCGCCGGACGGCCCTGGGCCGCGCCGCCGGCGGCCTCCGGCGGGTCGGCGACCTCGCGCGCGTGCGCAGCTCCAAATCGCACGAAACCCCAGCTCTGACGGTGATTTCCCGCATATCAGTGCCGCCGCGGCCTCGCCGGGGGTCGGCAGCAGCGCCTGTTTCTTGAGCGTCGAGCCGGCGGGAGGGTCACGGTGACACGCTCCCCGCGCGCCCGCCCGCCAGCTGTCGCCGTGACGACGCCCGTATGACCCACGGGACGGAGTACATGCGGCGGGACTGAGGTATACGATCGCGCCGACCGGGAGAGAGAGCATGCGCGCTTGCGAGCGCTTCTCTCCTACTGACGGATCCGAGAGAGGCATTTCGAATGCAAGTGGGCAACATGCGCGGGAGGGCACGGCTCTTCGCCTGCCTTGTCGTCGTGGCCGTCGCGCTCGTCGTAGCGGGCTGCGGTGGCGGAAGCAAGAGCACGACCACGGCCGCGAGCGCTCCGGCCACCACGCCGCCGGCCACCACGCCGGCCACGACGACGACCGCCACCACGGCGACGACGTCGACCACGCCGGCCCCCGCGGCCGGCGCCGGTTGGGCGCTGCCGAACGCGGACCTCGCGAACACGCGCAGCGTGGCGTCGCAGATCAGATCGTCGAACGTCTCGACGCTCGGCGTCGCGTGGTCGGTGCCGATCAGAGGCAACGGCACGTTCGGCAACTACGCGACCTCGCCGGTCGTCGTCGACGGCGTCGTGTACACGCAGAACCTGACGTCGGACGTCTCGGCGATCGACTTCAGAACCGGCAGAGTGCTGTGGACGAGAAGCTACAACTCGTCCGACTCCGGTCCGAACGGCGTCAACGTCGTCGACGGCAGAGTCTATGGCGCGACTGCCACGAACGCCTTCGCGCTGAGCGCGAGAACCGGCGAGCAGCTGTGGAGCAGAAGACTGATCCGCAACGCGAACGAGGGCATCGACATGGCCCCGGGCGTGAACAACGGAACCGTCTACGTCTCCACCGTGCCGGGCAACAACAGAGCGTTCTACGCCGGCAACGGCCAGGCGATCCTGTGGGCGATGGATGCGAACACCGGCGCCGTCAGATGGAAGTTCGACGAGGTCCCCGCCTCGCTGTGGGGCAACAAGAGAGTCAACTCCGGCGGCGGCCAGTGGCAGCCCCCGGCGTTCGACGCGAGAGGCGACGTCTACATCGACATCGCCAACCCGGCCCCATTCGTCGGCAGCAGCTTCACGAGACCGTCGGCTGACAGAAAGGCCGCGTTCGGCGGCTCGCGCCCCGGCGCGAACCTGTACACCGACTCGGTCGTGAAGCTCGACGCGTCCTCCGGAAGACTGCTGTGGCACTACCAGCTGACGCCGCATGACGTCTACGACTGGGACCTGAACAACTCGCCGACGCTCGTCACGGTCGGCGGCAGACAG
>JAATFK010000044.1 GCA_015655225.1 Solirubrobacterales bacterium
GATCTTGCGCCGGTGCGTGTCGCGCGGAACGCGCACGTAGGAGACGAGCCGGATCACGACCGGCCTGGCGACCGTGCTGCTGCCGGAGTGCAGGACGCGCTCGCCGTGCTCCAGCACCTCCGCCTTCTCCTTCATCAGCAGCACGACGGCGCGACGCACGGTACAGACGTTGATCGGCTCGTACGTCGCGTTCAATACGAGCACCCGGCCAGACTCACGCCCGCGCCGCTGGTGCCCCAGTGGCGGCGCGGACCCCATTTGAGCTGGTGGTACGGCGGTGGCCATAGCTGCTGATCGGCAAGTGTAGCGGGCCTCGTGGCCCTATCTGTGACCGCTCTGTGAGCGAGTCGGGCTCGCGCTCAAGCGACCGGAAACGAGCCCAACACGCGCAGGTGCTCGACGTGCCCGCGCACCGCGCTCAGCGCCTCCGCGACCGGGTCCTCGCTCGCGCGTCCCTCCAAGTCGACGAAGAACATGTAGCGCCCGAGCCCCTGCCGCCGCGGTCGCGACTCGATCCGCGTCAGGTTCACGCCCCGGAACGCGAACTCCGAGAGGCAGCGCACGAGCCAGCCGGGCGCCTCCGCGCCGACCCCCCAGAACACGACCGCCGTCTTCCACGGGCCGCGCTCGCCGGCGCTCGTCCCGCTCGGCGCCAGCCAGACGAAGCGGGTCTCGTTGCCGGCCACGTCGTCGACCCCCGCCCGCAGGATCTCGCCGCCGTACAGCTCGGCCGCGAGCCGCGGCCCGAGCGCCGCCTGCGGGCCACCCTCGGTCGCGACGCGCCGGACCGCCTCGGCGGTCGAGCTGATCGCCAGCACCGTCGCCTGCGGCAGCCGCGTGCGCAGGAAGTGCGCGCACTGCGCGTTCGCCTGCGGATGCGAGAGGACCGTCTCGATCGCGGTCAGCTCCAGCGGCTCGCCGGCGATCAGGCAGGTCGTGATCGGGTGGATCGTCTCGCCGACGATCGTCACGTCGTCGGCCTCGACCGCGAGCGCGTCGAGCGTCGCCGCGACCGCCCCGCCGACGGCGTTCTCGATCGGCACGAGCGCCCGCTCGACCTCGCGCTCCTGCACCGCCGTGATGCAGTCGAAGATCGTCGCCATCGGGACCTGCTCGTGTCCCTCCTGGCCACGGATCGCGGCCATCAGCGCCTCCTGCGAGTTGGTGCCCTCGGGGCCCAGGTACGCGATCCGCATCAGTCGTGGATCGCCTCTCCGCCGCCCGCCAGCGCCAGCTGCACGGCCTCGGTCTCCTCCGGCGAGAGCGCCACCTCGGCGCCCTGCCCGTCGCGCACCTGCTTGGCGTAGAGGCGCGCATGGTCGCGGTGCAGGATCGAGGAGACGACGACGCCGCAGCGCGACGCGTCGAGCAGCGCGATCGACGTCGACTGGTGCCCGGACATCTCGCCGTAGGCGTCGTAGCGCACGAGCGCCCGGTAGGTGACGGCGCCGTCGAGCCGCTCCTCGGCCGCGCTCATCCGCTGGTGGAGCTTCGTCGCGGCGTCGGCGACGTACTCGTGCAGCGCGCGCACCTCGTGGTCGAGCGCGGCCGCGTGGGCGACCAGGTCGACCGCCTCGCGGTCCCCCAGCACGGCCCGCTGGTCCTGCTTCACCCGCCGCAGCGCGACCGTCGCGGTCGCCGCGACCGCGAGCGCGATCAGCGCGACCGCGCAGCCGGCGATCGCGACGACTCCGGTGGTGGTCGCGAGGTCGTTCACGGCCAGGAGGATAGGCCCGGGGGAGGCCCGACGCCCACCCTTATGTGAAGAGCGCGTTGAACGTCTGCGTGTTGTTGTCCGTCGATCTCTCGCCCGGGACCGGCTCGACCGTCACTCTGATCGTCGCGGGCCCGCCGGTCGGGGGCGAGCCGTTCAGCGGGACGGGCACCGTCAGCTGCTGGCCGGCGACCGTCTGCGCCACGATTCTCTGGCCTCTGACGGTTCTGCCGTTGGCGGTCACGGTGACGTCGACTCTGACGTTCGTCTCGGTGTTCACGCCGCCGTTCGTGATCGTCACGTTGAAGGTCGACGCGGCGCTCGCGGGAATCGTGTTCGAGCCGCCCGAGTCGAGCGTCGTGCCGCCGACGCTGACCGAGTCGACCTGGTGGCCGTGCAGGCCGGGCGCGATCGTCCCGCTTCTGGCGGTCGAGCCGCTGCTGCCGCTGCTGGGCAGCGTGGCCCCGAGCTGCGAGGCGACGAACGTCGGGCTGATCCAGCCGATGTCGCTGAGGAAGCCCGACTGCGGCTCGACCTGCTCGCCGGCGGTGCCGTCGTAGCTGGCGGCGATCCCGTTCGATCTGAGCGCCTGCAGGATCAGCGGCGCGACGCGCTGCGAGTAGATCACGTCGGCGGCGTCGAACGCCCGCATCTGCCCGGCGATCTGGTTCACGGCCCCGCTCGACGCGGCCGATCTGCCGACCGCCGGCCCGATCAGCGCGGCGATCTGTCTGACGCCGTCGCGCCGCAGCGACATCGACAGCACGAAGTCGCTCTGCGCCTCCTTCGCCGCGCCCGGCGCGCTGAGGCCCTGCGCTCTGCGGAGCTGCTGGTCGGCGACGAGCTGGAGCTGGTTGAGGGAGTCCTGCAGCTGCTGCTGCTGGCGCCCGCTGGCACCCGCGAGCGTCGAGAAGAGCGGTCTCGCGACCTCGGTGCGCGACTGGTCGACGAGCGTTCTGACGTTCCGGTTGTAGTCCTTCAGCGCCGACTCCCGCTGGCCCGAGACGCAGCCCTTGATCAGCACGACGATCAGGATCAGGAGCACGACGAACGCGCCCGCCGCGACGAGGCGGCGGACGAGCAGCGTCTGGTTGTCTGCCGCCGGCGGGCGACGACTCCCGCCGCCTGGCGGGGGCCGTCGCGGCCGGGGCGCTCTACGGGGCTCGTCAGCCTCGTCGAAGAACGACAAAAGTCTTGCTCCTTGGAGGAACCGGAAAGGCTCAGTATGACCTGGGGGTCGGAGGGATGAACAGAGGGAGGGCCCCGGCGACGTGGAACACCGCAGGGTGAGCCGCACCGAGACGCCAACCGCCCGGCTCGATTCCCAGCAGCCGCTGGTGCTGGAGCGCTACCGCCTGCTCGAACAGCTCGGCGCGGGAGCGTTCGGCGTCGTCTGGCTCGCGCACGACGAGCGCCTCGACCGCGACGTGGCGGTCAAGGCGATCACCGGCGAGCAGGTCGCCGGCGGTCGCGGCCAGCGCGAGGCGAGAGCGGCCGCGCGGCTCGCGCATCCCGCGATCGTGACGCTCTACGAGGCGGGCGCCGAGGGGGAGACGAGCTACCTCGTCTCCGAGCTGGTGCGCGGCGGGACGCTCGCCGAGCTGCTGGCCGACGGCGCGCTCTCGGACCGCGACGTGGCCGAGATCGGCATGGCGCTCTGCCAGGCGCTCGCCCACGCGCACGCGAAGGGCGTGATCCACCGCGACGTGAAGCCGTCGAACGTGCTCGTGCCGGAGGCGCCGCACGTCGGCGGGCCGGTCGCGAAGCTGACCGACTTCGGCGTCGCGCGGATCGCCGGCGGCGAGCTGCTGACGCGCACCGGCGACGTCGTCGGCACGCTCGCCTACATGGCGCCGGAGCAGGCCGAGGGACGCGAGGCGGGCGCGCCGGCCGACCTCTACGCGGCCGCGCTCGTCCTCTACGAGTCCTTCACCGGCGTCAACCCGATCCGCGCCGCCAGCGCCGCCGCGACCGCCCGCCGGCTCGGCGCGACGCTGCCCTCGCTCGCCCGCCAGCGGCGCGACCTGCCGCCGGAGCTGACCGACGCGATCGACCGCGCGCTGCTGCCCGACCCGCGCGACCGCGGCACCGTCGCGACGCTCCACCGGGGCCTCAGAGCGGCGCTCCCGGAGCTGGAGGACGAGCCCGGGACGGTGGTCGCGCCGCGGATCGAGCGGGTCGCGACCGCCATGACCGAGGTCGCCGATCGCACCCGTCGTGGCTGGGGGCGGCGCAGCCGCGAGCAGGAGCTGGCGGAGGTCGCCGCCGAGCTGGGGGCCGAGAGCACCGCCTGGACGGTCGCCGACCGTCGCGCGGCCCGCGCCAGAGGCGGCGCCGGCCCGCTCGTGATCCCGACCGGCGCGGGCGGCGGGACCGTCGTGCCCGGCGCCGCGCCGCCGCGCCGCCGGTTCGACCCGGTGGCCTACGACGAGGACGGTCGCCCGCGTCGCCGCTCGTGGCTCCTGCGTCGCCATCTCGCGCCGGGGCTCGCGGCCGGCGGGCTCGCGGTCCTCGCGCTCGCGACGCTCGCGCCCGGCCACCCGCCCGCGAGCCCGCTGCTGGTCGGGGTGCTCGTCGCCGCCGGCGTCGGCGCGCTGCCGCGGCTCGGCTGGCTGGCATCGGTCGCGCTCCTGATCGGCTGGCTGCTGGGGGAGCCGAGCCGGCAGGGCTTCGCGCTCGTGATCGGCGTCGGCCTCCTGGCGATCCCGCTGCTGCTCCCGCTCGCCGGGCGCTCGTGGTCGCTGCCGGTCGCCGCGCCGCTGCTCGGCGTCGCGATGCTGGCGGGTGCCTATCCGGCGCTCGCCGGCCAGGCGCGCTGGCTGTGGCAGCGGGCGGCGCTCGGCGCGCTCGGCTTCTGGGCGCTCGCGCTGGCCGAACCGCTCGCCCGCACGACCCTCTACTACGGCCGCGCGCATGGGACCCTGCCGCCGCACGCGTGGGAGGGATCGGCGAAGGGCGCCGCCGACCACGTGCTGTCGCCGCTGCTCAGCTCCGGCGCGCTCACCTGCGCGGCGCTGTGGGCTGCCGGCGCGGCGGTCCTGCCGTGGCTCGTGCGCGGCCGCTCGGCGGCGCTCGACCTCGTCGCCGCGACCGTCTGGGCCGCCGGGCTGGCCGCCGCGGCCGGCGCGATCGGCCACTCGCTCGGCGGCCGCGTCCCGTCGCCCGACCCGCGCGGGGCGGCGCTCGGTGCCGCCGCCGCGGTCCTGCTGGCGGTCGCCGCGCAGGCGCTGCGGAGCGCGCGCCGCCCCGCCCGCGCGGAGCCGGCGCAACACGGAGGCCCGTCCTCCCGGGCACTCCCGTAGCATGGATCGGCGCTGTTGCGCACCGTATGAGCGTCTTCCGCAGCCTCGAGAGCAAGATCGCCGGCCTCGTCGAGGGCACGTTCAGCCGTGCCTTCAAGTCCGAGGTGCGCCCGGTCGAGATCGCGCGCAAGCTGGCGCGCGAGATGGAGGAGCACCAGACCCACTCGGTCTCGCGCGTGTACGTGCCGAACGAGTTCGTCGTCTACCTCTCGCCGCCGGACCACGAGCGCCTGACCGCCTTCGAGGGCGAGCTGAAGGCCGAGCTGGTCGGCTACCTGCTGGAGCACGCGCGGCGCGAGCGCTTCGCGCTGATGTCGCGGCCGGTGATCGACTTCCGCACCGACGACCGCCTGCGGCTGGGCGAGTTCGGGATCCAGGCGCGGCTGGTGGAGCCGCACGCCGACCCGGCCGTGCACGAGCCGACGCCGGGCGACTCCGGCCACACGATGGTCTACAGCGCCGCCGAGCGGCTGCAGGAGCCGCTCGAGGAGCGCGCCCGTCAGCGCGCCGCGCGCGCCCTGCTGGTGCTCGACGGCAAGCGCCTGATCGTCGGTCCGGAGGGCGCGACGATCGGCCGCAGCCGCGACTGCGACGTGGTCCTGAACGACGCGAACGTCTCGCGGCGCCACGCCGAGGTGCGGCCGCGCGGCGACGGCTGGATGCTCGTCGACCTCGGCTCGACCAACGGCGTCTCCGTCAACGGCGTGCGCGTCGAGCACCCGGTGCTGCTCGCTCCGGGCGACCGGATCGAGGCCGGCACCTCGGTCATGACCTTCGAGCTCGACTGATGGGAGCGACGCGATGACGGCGCTCGCCCCGGTCTCGGTCGCGCTCAAGTTCGGCTTCCTCGCCGTCCTCTACCTGTTCCTGATGTGGACCGTGCGCAGCTCCATGAAGGACCTGCGGCGCGGCCGCGACGTCGCCGTCGAGTACGTCGAGGCGCCGGCCGACGCGACCGCGATGCACAGCGCCGCCGACGACCTGCTCGACCACGACGGCCTGCGCGAGCCGCGCCTCGTCGTCGACCACGCGGCGGGCCATCCGGACGGCATCGCCTACGATCTGGCGAACGGAGCGACGCTCGGGCGGGGCGACGTCGAGATCCGGCTCGAGGATCCCTTCGCGTCCACCCGTCACGCGCGGATCGAACGGCAGGGCAGCGTCGTCGTGCTGGAAGATCTCGGCTCCACCAACGGCACCTACCTGAACGACGAGCCCCTGCAGGGCCCCCAGCCGCTGCACCACGGCGACCGGATCCGCATCGGCGACAGCGAGTTCTCCTACCTCCATGACTGATCCCCGCACCCGCACCCGTCCCCGCACCGCCCGCTGATGCTGCACATCGCGGAGCACTTCGAGGCGTCCGACACCGGCCGCCAGCGAAGAGAGAACGAGGACAGCTTCTTCGCGCGCGGCCGGCTGTTCGTCGTCGCCGACGGGATGGGCGGCTCGCAGGCCGGCGAGGTCGCGTCGCGCATCGCGGCGGAGGCGTTCGCGGCCGGGCTGCCGCCGGAGGGCAGCTACGAGCAGCGGCTCGCGACGCGCGTGCTGGAGGCCAACAGCCGGATCCACGAGCTGTCGCAGACCGATCGCGAGCGGGCCGGCATGGGCACGACGCTGACGGCCGTCTACCTCGACGGCGACGAGCTCGCGATCGCCCACGTCGGGGACAGCCGCGCCTACCTCTGGCGCGACGGCGAGCTGACGCGGCTGACGCGCGACCACTCGCTCGTCGACGAGCTGGTGCGCCGCGGGAGACTGACGGAGGAGGAGGCGGCCGACCATCCGCAGCGCTCGATCATCACGCGCGCGCTCGGGCCCGAGCCGGAGGTCGAGGTCGACACGCGCACGCACCGAGGCCAGCCCGGGGACGTCGTGCTGCTGTGCAGCGACGGCCTGACCGCGATGGTCGCCGAGGCGCGCGTCGCCGAGCTGCTGGGCGACGCCTCGAGCCTCGCGGCGGCCGGCCGCGCGCTGATCGAGGAGGCGAACGCGGCGGGCGGGCGCGACAACATCACCGTGCTGCTGTTCCGGCTCGCCGAGGGCGACGAGCCGGCGGCGGTCGAGCAGCCGACCCGCGTCGTCGCGGCGGTCGGCGCGCCGAC
>JAATFK010000439.1 GCA_015655225.1 Solirubrobacterales bacterium
AACGAGCAGCTAATCCTCCACCGGCTCGCCCACCCCTTGCCGGGGGCGCAGCGGACCGGCCGCGCGATCCTGACCGCCGCGCAGGCGACGATCCCGAGCTTCGTCACGCGCGTCGAGCGGCCCGACCGCGGCGGCGCCTGGGTCGACTACCTGCGCACGCGGGCGGAGGCCGGCAAGGCCTGGAGCGCGCGGCTCGGGCTCGACGCGAGCGAGGGCGCGGCGGGCGCCTCCGTCACGCTGCTGCGCGTCGACGGCAGCGAGAACGACCTGCTCGCCGCGCTGCTGTTCGAGGCCTCAGGCGTGAGCGAGGAGCGCGCGCTGGCGGCCGTCGCGCGGCTGGGCGCGGGGGAGCGCGCGGCGCTGCTGCGCGATCTCATCGGCGCGCGCGAGAACCGCCGCCACCGGCCCGGTCGCGGGTTCGAGGCGGTCAGCTACCGCTTCGAGATAGTCTCCGACTACGGTGCGTTCCGCGATCTGCAGCGCCACCGCATGCTGACGGTCCAGTGGCAGGCGCTCTCCCCCGCGCTCGGCGCCGAGGTGCCGGAGGAGGTCGAGCTGGCCGGCGCCGGCGACGCCTACCGCCGCGCGCTCGACGTCTCGGCGCGCGCCTACGACGAGCTGGTCGCGCGCGGGCTGCACGACGCCGCGCCCTACGCGGTCGCGCTCGGCTACCGGATCCGCTACGTGCTCGACCTGAACGCGCGCGCGGCGATGCAGCTGATCGAGCTGCGCTCCGGGCGCGAGGGCCATCCCAGCTACCGCGCCGTCGCGCACGAGCTGCACGCGCAGATCGCCGCCGTGCACCCGGCGGTCGGCGCGGCGATGACGCACGTCGACCGCACCTCGGAGCCGCGCCTGGAGCGGATCCTCTCGGAGATCCGGACCCAGACCCAGCGCGACCGGCTCGGCCGCGCCTGAGCCGATGTCGGACGGCGCGCCGGCCGACGGGATGCGCGCGCTCTGGGCCGACGCGTTCCGCGTGCAGCGGCGGGGCGTCGACCCGCTCGCGGGCCTCGCGGGCGCGATCGCGAGCTGCGCGCCGGTCGCGATCGGGATCGCGACCGGGCATGCCGAGATCGGCGTGACCGCCTGCTTCGGCGGCCTCAACGGCGCGCTCGGGGTCCCGCGCGGCCCGCTGCGCGAGCGGCTCGGCTGGGGGCTGGCCGCGGCGCTCGGCTGCCTCGTCGCGGTCGCGCTGGCGACCCTCGCGCAGCCGAGCGTCGCCGCGTCGGTGCTGCTCGCGCTCGCGGTCGTCGCGCTCGCGACGTCGCTGCGGACGTTCGGCCCGAACGGCGGCCTGACCGGCTTCGTGACCGGCGCGATCTACACGATCACGAACGGGATTCCGGCCGGCTCGCTCGACGTGGGGGCGCGGACCGGCTGGTTCGCGCTCGGCTCGCTGCTCGGGCTCGTCCTGATGGTCCCGGCGCTCGCGCCCTCATCACCGCCCGCCAGCGGGACGCAGACGCCGCTCGCAACCGTCCTCGCGGACGGCGCGCGACGGCTGGCGGCGACCTTCCGCGGCGACGCCGCGCTGCGCGCGCACGCGCTGCGGCTGGCGACGCTCGTCGCGGTGACGACGCTGCTCTACCGCGTCGTCGACCTCTCCCACGGCTACTGGGTCCCGCTGACGGTGCTCGCGGTGCTGCAGCCGGACGAGCGGGCGAGCCGCGTGCGGGCGCTGCAGCGCGGGGCCGGGACGCTCGTCGGGACGGTCGTGATCGCGCTGCTGACGATCGCGACCGGCGCCCAGTGGGTGCTGATCGCGGGCCAGGGCGTTGCCGCGTTCGGGCTGTTCGCGCTCTACGCCCGGGGCTACTTCTGGCTCGTCGTGATGCTGACGCCGACCGCGCTGCTGACCGTCAGCGCGGTCGACTACCAGGGCGCCGGGATCGCGCTCGCGCGCGGCGGCACGAGCGCGGCCGGGATTGCGATCGGCCTCGCGATCGGGGAGCTGTTCTGGCATCTCGGCCCGCGCCTGCCCGCCCGCACGCGCACCTGGCTGCCGTAGGCGCCGCCGCCCGAGGCCGTACGCTCTCGCGGGCGATGAGCGAGACGCCGAGCCCCGACCGCTGGCCGCTGCGCCGCCGCCTGCGGCTCGCGCGGACGATCGCGGGCGTGCTCGTGATCGCCGGCCTCATTGTCTGGCTGACGCACGGGTCGAGCCCGAAGAAGCGCCCGCCGGCGCCGGTCGCCGCCGCCGGTCCCCCCTACCTCGGCAACGGCCAGCCGGTGACGATCGTCTTCGGCGGCGACGTGCACTTCGCCGGGCCGCTCGCGGACCGGCTGCGGGCCGATCCCGCGACGGCGCTCGGCTCGACGAGAGCGCTGCTGGCCGGCGGCGACCTCGCGGTCGTGAACCTCGAGACGGCCGTCACGCCCGCCGGCGACTGCCCCGACCGGCAGCCGAAGCAGTTCGCGTTCTCGGCGCCGCCGACCGTCTTCACGGCGCTGCGCGGCGCCGGCGTGACGGTCGCGACCGAGGCGAACAACCACGGCCTCGACTGCGGCCGCCCGGGACTGCTGCAGTCGCTGGCGGCGGCGCGCAGAGCGCACTTCCCGCTGATCGGCGTCGGCGAGACGGCCGCGCAGGCGTTCGCACCGTTCCAGATCCGCAGCCACGGCCAGCTGATCGACGTGATCGCCGCCACCCAGGTGCTCGACGACAACCTCGCCACCGCGTGGACCGCGACCGCGACGCAGGCCGGCGTCGCCTCCGCGCAGGATCCGGCGGCGCTCGTCGCGGCCGTGCGCGCGGCGCGCCGGACGGCCGACACGGTCGTCGTCTACCTGCACTGGGGGACCGAGCTGCAGACCTGCCCGAACGCCCGCCAGCCGGGGCTGATGCGCGCGCTCGTGGCGGCCGGCGCCGACGTGGTCGTCGGCTCCCACGCGCACGTCCAGCTCGGCGCCGGCTACGCGGGACAGGCGTTCGTCGACTACGGGCTCGGGAACCTCGCGTTCTACGCGACCGGCCCGCCGGGGACCACGTCGGGCTCGCTCGCGGTGACCGTCACCGGCCGCCGCGTGGACGGCTACCGCTGGCGCCCCGCGCTGATCGACGGCGGCGTGCCGGCGCCGCTGACCGGTGCCGGCGCGACCACCGCGCAGGCGAGCTGGGCGGCGCTGCGCGGCTGCACCGGCCTCGCCGCCGCGCGCAGCGGCAGAGCGGTCGGCGGGGTCTGAGCCCCGCCGCCCCGCCGCCCGCCGGCCCACCGCGCCGCGGCCCCGCGTCAGTTCTCCTGCGCCTGCCCTTCCTTGATCTTCTGCTCCAGCGCGCCCATCACGCCGGGGTCGCGCAGCGTCGTCACGTCGCCGAGCGCGCGGCCCTCGGCGATGTCGCGCAGGAGGCGGCGCATGATCTTGCCGGAGCGGGTCTTCGGCAGGTCGTCGGCCCAGATGATCCGCTTCGGGCGCGCGAATCTGCCGATCCGCTCGGCGACGACCGCGCGGATCTCCTCCACGACCACGTCGGTGCCCTCGATCTCGCCGCGCAATGTCACGAACGCGGCGATCGCCTGGCCGGTGTCCTCGTCGGACTGGCCGATCACGGCCGCCTCGGCGACTCTCTCGTGCGCGACGATCGCGGACTCGACCTCGGCGGTCGAGAGGCGGTGGCCGGAGACGTTCACGACGTCGTCGATCCGCCCGATGATCCAGAAGTAGCCGTCCTTGTCCTTGCGCGCGGCGTCGCCGACGAGGTACGTGCGCTCGCCGAAGCGCGCGAAGTACGTCTCGACGAAGCGGTCGTCCTCCTTGTAGAGCGTCCGCAGCATCGACGGCCACGGCTGCGTCAGCACCAGCAGCCCCTGCCCCTCGTCGATCGGCTCGCCGGTCGACTCGTCCACCACCTCGGCGAAGATGCCGGGGAACGGGAGCGTCGCCGAGCCCGGCTTCGTCGCGACGATGCCCGGCAGCGGCGTGATCATGATCGCGCCCGTCTCGGTCTGCCACCAGGTGTCGACGATCGGGCAGCGGTCGCCGCCGATCACTCTGCGGTACCAGAGCCACGCCTTCGGGTTGATCGGCTCGCCGACCGACCCGAGCAGCCGCAGCGACGAGAGGTCGTACTTCCCCGGCAGCTCCGCGCCCCACTTCATGAACGTGCGGATCGCGGTCGGCGCGGCGTAGAGGATCGTCGCCTTGTAGCGCTCGACCAGCTCCCACCAGATCCCCTGGTGCGGGAAGTCGGGCGCGCCCTCCCACATCACGCTCGTGGCGCCGTTCAGCAGCGGCCCGTAGACGATGTAGGAGTGCCCGGTGATCCAGCCGACGTCGGCGGCGCACCAGTAGACGTCGGACTCGGGCTTGAGGTCGAAGACGTGGCGGTGCGTCGCCGCGACGCCGGTCAGGTAGCCGCCGGTCGTGTGCAGGATCCCCTTCGGCTTGGCGGTCGAGCCGGAGGTGTAGAGGATGAAGAGCGGGTGCTCGGCGTCGAACGGCTCCGGCGGGCAGACCGGGTCGGCGGCGTCGCAGATCTCGTCGTAGAAGTGGTCGCGGCCGTCCGTCATCGGAGCGTCGATGCCGGTCGAGCGCACGACGACGATCGTCTCGAGCGTCGCGAGGTCGCCCATCACGTCGTCGACCGTCGCCTTGATCGGTGCCGTTCTGCCCTTGCGCCGCGCGCCGTCGACGGTGATCAGGACCTTCGCCTCGGAGAACTCCATCCGCTCGCGCACCGACTCGGCGGAGAAGCCGCCGAAGACGACGTTGTGGACCGCGCCGATCCGCGCGCAGGCGAGCATCGAGACGACGACCTCGGGGATCATCGGCAGGTAGATCCCGACGATGTCCCCGGGGGCGACGCCGAGGTCCTTCAGCGCGTTCGCGAAGCGCTGGACGTCACGGTGCAGGTCGGCGTAGGTGACGTCCCGCTCCTCCCCCTCCTCACCGCGCCAGTGATAGGCGACGCGGTCGCCGATGCCCGCCTCGACGTGGCGGTCGACGCAGTTGTAGGAGGCGTTCAGCTTCCCGCCGGTGAACCACTTGTAGAAGGGCGGGTTGGCGTCGTCGAGGACGGTGTCCCACTCGCGCGACCAGTCGAGCGCGGCGGCCTGCTCGGCCCACCACCCCTGCGGATCGCGCCGGGCCCGCTCGTAGACCTCGGGATCGTCCAGCAGCGCCTGCTCCTTGAACGGCTCGGGCGGGTCGAACCGCTCGACGGAGAGCAGCGTCTCGAGCTCGTGCTCGAGCGATTCGCCACCGGTCGTTGCGCTGTCGGACATCTCGTTCCTCCTCGATCGACGCTCCCTTGCCCCGGATTTCTACCTGTCGGCGGGTCTCAGCGACTTGACGGGCAGCACGACGTGCCCGAACGTCGAGTTCGTGACGGCCGCGAACGACGCGTACCAAGCGGCGATGGCGGTCGCGAGGCCGAGGTAGCCGCCGAGCTTGACGATGTTCGTGTGGGCGCCCGCGTTCCCGATCCCGAGCGCCAGGAACGTCAGCGTCAGCAGGATGAAGACGAGCGAGATCGCCACCGTCGTGCGCAGCGACGCGATGAACATGTAGGCGGTGAAGATGCCCCAGGCGATCAGGTAGAGCCCGACCGCGTGGCCGGCGTCGGCCGCCGGGACGTCTCTCGCGAAGAACTGCGCGTAGGCGAAGAACGACAGCCAGAACGCCCCGTAGGAGCTGAACGCGACGGCGCCGAACGTGTTGCCGGTGCGGAACTCCCACATGCCGGCAAGCAGCTGAGTGATGCCTCCGTAGGCGAACGCGAGCGCGTAGGCGACCGGCTCGCCTCTCGTGCTCACGAGACCGGAGTTGAACATGCTGAGAACGAACGTCGTGAGCGCGAACGCCGCGAGGCCGAGCGGGCCAGGATCGGCGATCGACCATCCGGGTGCGGTGGCGGCGGCGGTCGGCTCGACCGCCTGCGGCGGCGCGGCAGCGGCGCCCTGGTCGAAGCGGCCAGGGGCATGCGAGGTGGCGCCCATCCTCTCCTCCATTCGTCGGGATCGACGAAAGTTCAGCTACCCGGAGGCGAGGATCGTTAATCAACGACCGGTCCGCACGGGAACCGCGCGAGGGTCAGCGGCGCTTCTTGCGCTTGCGCCGGGCGGCGCCGCTGGCGACGGGGTCCTCCTCGGCGGTCGCGACCGGCGCGTGCAGCAGCTCGGGGCGGGCCGGGTCGCCGGCCGGCGCGGGGGTGCCCGCTCTCGCGGCGCGGCGCTCCTCGGCGGCGCGGACGCGCGCCTCGCGCATCTCGGCCGAGCTGGGCCACGGAACCGCCTCGCCGGTCTGCCAGGCAGCCGGCTCGCCGGTTCTCGATCTGCCCAGGAAGAGCCAGCCGAGCGCGCCGAGCCAATAGATCTGGACGATCGGGACCGGGATCAGCGGGATCACGAAGAGGACCGCGGAGAGGATCCCGAGGTAGCCGAACATGCGGGTGATCAGCCCGACTCTCATCGCGTTGAGCGAGATCATCACGATCGCGAGCGCGAGCGCGAGCTGCGGGACGATCCCGAGGTAGCGGACGAAGTTGTAGTCGCCCGCGGTGAGGATCTCCTTCGCCTCGGTGTAGGTCTGCGAGCCCTGCGAGGCGAAGTGCGACAGCTTGACGGCGAGGACGAGCTGGATCGCGATGCCGAGGACCGCGAGGCCGATCCCGCCGATCCACGGCAGGTAGCGCAGCCAGCCGGTGACGTTCGGGTTGCGGGCGCGGGTCGCGCGGAAGAGGAAGTCGAGCACGAACGCGATCGCGACCGAGCCGATCAGGGAGGCGCCGGCGCTGATCGAGAGGCCGAGGACGCGCTGGTTGCGGAAGATCAGCGAGCCGGGCAGGTTGTTCGGCTCGCCGGCGAGCGCGATGATCCCGACGACCGCCGCGATCAACGTGAAGACCGCGGCGAGGCCGGCGAAGATGGCCGCGCGCGGGCGCTCACGCGCCTCGGCCGACAGCAGGTCAGGGTTCGCCATGGAGGCGCACATGGTAGTGCCCGGGCGGTCGGGACGACGCGTCCCCTGCGGCCACCCGCGCGTGCGCCCGCCTCTAGACTCGGGCGCGGGATGAGATGCGCGAGCTGATCGCCGTCTACGGCGCAACCGGGTACACCGGCCGGCTCGTCGCCCACGAGCTGGCGCGACGCGGGCTGCCGTGCGTCCTGGCCGGGCGTGACGAGGGCAAGCTGGCGCGGCTCGCAGAGGCGGTCGGGGGCGCGCCGACGCGGGCGGTCGCGCTCGGCGACACGGCCGGGCTGCGCGCGCTGCTGGCCGACTGCGCGGTCGTGATCGACTGCGCCGGACCGTTCGTGCGCTACGGCGAGCCGGTCGCGGCGGCGGCGGTCGCGAGCGGGACGCACTACGTCGACACGAGCGGCGAGCAGGGCTGGATGCACCGGCTGCGCGACCGCTGGGACGAGCCCGCGCGGGAGGGCGGCGTCGCGCTCGTGCCGGCGATGGGCTTCGACTACGTGCCTGGCGACCTGCTCGCGCGGCTCGTCGCGGAGGGCGTCGAGCCGTTGCGGGAGCTGGTGATCGCCTACGCCACTAAGGGAATCCAGCCGACGCGGGGGACGACGCGCAGCGCGCTCGGGATGGCCGGCGAGGGGACGATCGTCTACGAGGACGGCGGGTGGCGCACGGCTTCCCTGCGGGTCCCGCGCGGCCGCTTCCCCTTCCCCGCCCCGGACGGGTCGCGGCGGGTGATGCGCTACCCGTCGGGCGAGGTGCTGACCGTCC
>JAATFK010000506.1 GCA_015655225.1 Solirubrobacterales bacterium
CCAGATGGTCTCCGGCGACGGCGGCTCTCCCCTGCTGCGTCTCGTCGACCTCTACACGAGCGACGCGAGCGACGAGCCGGCGAGCGCCGTCGCCCACGGCGGACCGCTCCGCGTCCACGCGATCTTCGAGGCCGACGAGGACATCCCCGACCCCGGCATCTCCCTCTGGATCGAGAACGAGGAGCGCGTCCGGATCTGCTCAGTCGGCGCGCTCGAGCACGGCGCCGCCCTCAGCCCGATCCGCCGAGGCGAGCGCGTCACGGTGATGGCCGAGATCGCCAACGCGTTCACCTCCGGTCGCTACTTCATCGGCTGCTCAGTCTCGCGCGGCTCGGGGGGCCAGGACGTGTTGCTGTTCCTCGAGCGCGCGGTCGAGTTCTACGTCTTCGGCGGCGAGGGGATCCACGGCCTCGTCTCGATCGGGCACTGGTTCGAGATCACCCGCGAGAGCGCGAGCGCGGTGCGATGAGCGCGCTCGCGACGCCCGAGCGCGGCGAGCCAGCGCCTGAGCTGAAGGAGATCACGGGTCCCGGCGCATTGGGCGGCACCTGGCGGCGCTTCTGGAACCTCACCTGGCTGATCTCCTCGACCGACTTCAAGCTCGCGTACTTCGGCTCGGTGCTCGGCTACATCTGGTCGCTGGCCCGGCCGCTGCTCTTCTTCGGCGTCCTCTACGTCGTCTTCACGCACGTGATCAAGCTCGGCAAGACGGTTCACGACTATCCCGTCCTGCTGCTGCTGAACATCGTGCTCTTCTCGTTCTTCCAGGAGGCGACCGGCGCGTCCGTCGCGTCCGTCCTCCAGCGCGAGAACCTCGTGCGCAGAATGCACTTCCCGCGGCTCGTGATCCCGCTCTCGACGGTCCTGACGTCGCTGATGAACCTCTCGCTGAACCTGCTCGCGGTCTTCGCGTTCCTGCTGATCTACGGCGCCTCGCCGCGCTGGACCTGGTTCTTCCTGCCGCTGCTGCTCTTGCCGCTCGTGCTGCTGACGGTGGGGATCGCGCTGATCCTCTCGTCGCTCTACGTGCGCTACCGGGACGTCGCGCCGATCTGGTCGGTCGTCGGCCAAGCGCTCTTCTACGCCTCGCCGATCTTCTACGTGATCGACACCGTCCCGGCGAACATCCGCACCTGGTTCGCCTGCAACCCGATCACCGCGATCCTCGCCCAGGCGCGCCACTGGATCGTCGATCCGACGGCGCCGAACGCCGTCACCGCGGTCGGCGGCTGGGGGCACTTCATGATCCCGGTCGGGATCCTCGTCGTCGTCTGCGTCTACGGCGCCTGGAGCTTCAACCGCATGGCGCCGCAGATCGCGGAGGAGATGTGATCCTGTCCCCAGGCCTTTGGGGCGCAGGCGCCGACGACGTCGAGGAGATCACGGCTTGAACTATCAGCGGCTGTACGAGTACCGGTTCCGGGACATCGACCAGGACGCGCGCACAGCGGTCTGGGGTGAGATCGCTCCGTTCATCCACGAGCAGCTCGGCGCCCCGCAGCGCGTGCTCGACCCCGCCGCCGGCCGCGGCGAATTCATCAACGCGGTCCCGGCTCGCGAGCGGTGGGCGGTCGACCAGGTCGCCTACGACGAGGGGACCTACGACGCCGGCGTGACGTCGGTCGTGTCCGACATCTTCACGGCCGAGCTGCCGGCTGGCCACTTCGAGGGCGTGTGGGTGTCGAACTTCCTCGAGCACCTCCTGGCGCAGGAGGCGGTCGCCACGTTCCTCGAGAAGATGCGCGCCTCGATGGCGAGCGGGGGCCGCATCGCGGTGATGGGCCCGAACTTCCGCTACTGCGCGAAGGAGTACTTCGACATGGCGGACCACACGCTGATCTTCACCCACCGCGCGATCGCGGAGCATCTCTACGCGGCCGGCTTCGAGGTCGAGCGCGTCGTCCCGCGCTTCCTGCCCTACTCGTTCACCGGCAAGCTCCCGCCGTCACCGGCGCTGACGCGGCGCTACCTGCAGATGCCGTCCGCGTGGCGCGCGCTCGGCAAGCAGTTCCTCGTCATCGGCCGCTGCTGAGCGTTTGACGTCACCGCCGCTGCGCGATGCGGCTGCGCAGCGTGCGGGCGCCGTCCTCGAGCCGCGCGCGCAGCTCCGGGACGAGGCCGGAGCCGGGGCCGACCGGCGGATCGGCCTGCTGCAGCTCCGCGACGCGCTGCTCGAGCGCCGCGATCCGCTGCTCGGAGGCCGCCTCGCGCTGCCGTGACTCGTTCAGCAGGTGACGCACGCGTCCGTCCTCCGCGTGGAGCTGCCGGAGGTTGTGCACCAGCGCGGCGAGCTCGCGGGGCTCGTCCGCTTCGAGGCGCTCGAGGTCGGCAATTGTCAACGACACGGGCTTCTTGCGCAGGACGATGATGCCGTGCGTGCCGGGCGACCCTGCGTTCGGGAGGAACTGATCGACCTCGAACGCCCGTCCCCAGTGGCTTCGCAGCCACCACTCCGAGTGGAAGACCGACGGACCGCCCTCGGACCACGGCCGGGCGGCGCCGACGACGTTCATCCCGATGCGGTCCTCGTCCCATTCCTCGCCGAGCAGGATCTCGCTCATGTTGACGCCGAGGAAGGTCGAGATCAGATAGCCGCCCGGGCGCAGCGCGCGATGAAGCTCGAGCAGCCAACCGGACCAGTTGTCGCTGAGATGCGTGAAGACCGACGTGGCCCAGACGACGTCGAAGAAGTCGTCGCTCTGCGGCAGGCCCGGCGCCTCCTCGACCACGAACGGATGGAAGGGCGGCGAGAGATGCTCCCGCATCCACGCGATGCTCG
>JAATFK010000588.1 GCA_015655225.1 Solirubrobacterales bacterium
GACGTGAGCGCCGAGGAGCTGCGCGAGCGCCACGACGCGCTCGTCGTCGCGATCGGCTCGCGCCTGCACCGCGACGTCGAGGTGCCGGGCCGCGAGCTCGACGGCGTCCACTTCGCGATGGACTACCTCTACCAGCGCAACCGCTGGGTCGCCGAGCAGGAGGGCCGCCCGTCGCGCAAGGCCGAGCCGGGCGACGAGATCACCGCCGCCGGCAAGCGCGTCGTCGTGATCGGCGGCGGCGACACCGGCATGGACTGCATCTCCAACGCGAACCGCGAGGGTGCCGAGAGCGCGATGATCCTCGACGTCTACCAGCAGCTGCCGGCCGGCGGCCGCGACGCGGCGACGCCGTGGCCGCTGCCGCCGAAGCGGACCGAGATGACGTACGCGCTCGAAGAGGGCGGCAAGCGGCAGTGGGGGACGGAGGTGATCGGCTTCGGCGGCAGCGACGGCCGCGTCACCGAGGTCCACGCCCGCCGCGTGCAGGGCACCTCCTCGCGCGACCTGAAGCCGGTCCCCGGCAGCGAGTTCACGCTCCCGGCCGACCTCGTCCTGATCGCGATCGGCTTCACCCACGCCGAGCACGGCGGCCTCGTCGAGCAGCTCGCGGTCGAGCTCGACCCGCGCGGCAACATCAAGACGATGAAGACCTACCGGACGTCGAGCGAGGGCATCTACTCCTGCGGCGACGCGCGGATCGGCCAGTCGCTCGTCGTGACGGCGATCTCCGAGGGCCGCAAGTGCGCCCGGATCGTCAACCGCGACCTCGGCGGCAGCCCGATGGACGCGGACCGCGAGAAGCTCGCGATCGGCGCCTGGGACGGCGAGGTCGACCACAGCCTGCGCCACGAGGCGGACGTCGCCGGCAACGTCGTCCTTGGTGAGGACTTCTTCACTGGTCCAGGCGGCCGAATCTGACGCGTCGGCGGCTCTGATCCGCCGTCTGAGCAGGTACGCTGGTGATGTGGGACGCACAATGTCCTGCACCGCCGAAATCGTCTCCCCCACGATTCTCGGCTGCGGAGGGCCCGGATGGATCCGGGCCCTTCCGCCTTTCTGGGATCGTGTCACGGCATGACGACCGCCTTCGGAGCGCTGGAGTTCTTCGACTCGGTCGGGAAGTTCTTCTCGAGCCTCGCGCACCTCGAATGGCTGCCGCTGCTGTTCGGCCTGCTGTGCTTCGCGCTCTATCTGCTGCTGCGCTCGCGGGCGCTGTTCAACGCGCTGCGGGCGGCGTTCCCGGCGGAGGAGATCGAGTGGCGCCGCGTCTGGGGCGCCTACGTCGCCGGCAACGGGATCGGGCAGGTCGTCCCGCTCGGCGGCGGCACCGTCGTGCAGTATTTCCTGACGCGCACGTCGATCGAGAACTCGACCTACCCGACGGTGATCGCGGCGATCACGACCGGGCTCGTGTTCGACTGGATCGTGAACGTGCTCGTGATGATCTTCGCCTTCACGCAGGGCGTGTTCCCGAAGCCGCCCGACTTCTCGAAGCTGCACGCGTTTGACCTGCGGTTCCTCGCGGGGCACCCGCGCTTCACCCTCTTCCTCCTGACCGTGCTCGGGATCGCCGTGCTGGTCGGCTTCGCGCTGCTGAGCGCGCGCGTGAGAGCGTTCTGGCTGCGGGTGCGCCAGGGCTTCACGATCTTGACCGACCGCCGCCGCTACCTGCGCGACATGGTGCGCTGGCAGGCGGCCGCGTGGTGCGCGCGCTTCGCCGCCTACTGGTTCCTGCTCGACGCGTTCCACATCGGCGGGAGCGTGCGCAACGCGCTGCTCGTGCTCGGCGTCCAGGTGGTCGCGACGATCGTGCCGTTCACGCCGGGCGGCGCCGGCGTGCAGCAGGCGCTCCTGCTGACCGTCTTCGCGCACGCCGCGAGTAGCTCGCAGGTCGCCGCGTTCTCGGTCGGGCAGCAGATCGCGCTCGCGGTGCTGACCGCCTCGATGGGCTTCGCGGCGCTCGCGCTGATCTTCCGCTTCCGCTCCTTCAGAGAGGTCATCCGCCGCGGCAGAGAGCACCGCGCGGCGGGCGACGCGGCGCGAACTTGACGGGGGCGTCACGAATCGCCTACGGTGACGCACCCGTCACTTTCTGCGCCAGGAGGACTCCGTCATGACTCAGCTGCCGACCGTCTGCCTGATCGGCGCCGGCTCGTCCGGGATCGCGGCGGCGAAGGCGCTGCACGAGCGCGGGATCCCATTCGACTGCTTTGAGAGATCCGACCGCGTCGGCGGCAACTGGGTGTTCGGCAACCCCAACGGGATGTCCTCGGCCTACCGCTCGCTCCACA
>JAATFK010000453.1 GCA_015655225.1 Solirubrobacterales bacterium
GAGCTGCTCGGATTGATCAGCTTCTGGGCGAAGAACGCCAGCACGACGACGATCAGGATCGGGAATGCGGCGCTCTTGAAGAACCTGCTCATGGGTATGTTCCGGGCGCGCTCAGCGCCATGACAGACGGTAGGAGATGGTCAAGCGTAGCATCTGGCATTGCGCCGCTTAGAGCCCTCTCACGGGGACTTCAACGCCGCAACGTACGGGAGGTTGCGGTAGCGCTCGTCGAGGTCGAGGCCGTAGCCGATCGCGAAGCGGTTGGCGATCTCGAAGCCGACGTAGCGCGGCTCGAGGTCGACCTCGCGGCGCTCCGGCTTCGTCAGCAGCGCGCAGACGGCGAGCGAGCTGGGGCCGCGCGCGTTGAGGTTGCGCAGGAGGTACTGGAGCGTCAGGCCGGAGTCGACGATGTCCTCGACGATGATCACGTCGCGCCCGTCGATCACGGCGTCGAGGTCCTTGAGGATCCGCACGACGCCGGAGGACTGCGTCGCCGAGCCGTAGGAGGCGACCGCCATGAAGTCGACCTCGCACGGCAGGTCGATCGCCCGCATCAGGTCCGAGAGGAAGAAGACGGCGCCCTTCAGCACGCAGACGAGCAGCGGCTCGCGGCCCGCGTAGTCGCGCGTGATCTCGGCGCCCAGCTCGCGGACGCGGTGCTGGAGCTCGTCGGGTTGGACGAGGATCTCGCCGATCGCCGCATCGCGCATGCGGCGCCAGTGTACGCAGTGGCGGCCGCCCGAGGCACGCCGGCGCTCAGGGCGCCGGCGGGGCGGGTGGCGCGGCGGTCAGCCGCACGACCGCCCGCGTCGCGGGCGAGACGCCGAAGCGGGCCGAGGTCGCGACGCCCGGCACCCACGCGATCTCCTCGCCGCTGAGCACGACCGGCAGCGTGCGGCGCCGCGCGCGCGGGACGCGCCGCGAGCCGAACAGGTCCTGCAGCGTGCGGCTGCCGCCGAGCCCGACCGGCGCCATCCGGTCGCCGTCGCGCCACGGCCGCACGAGCAGCTCGGCGCCGAGGGCTTCCCGGTCGAGCATCCCGTCCCCCGCCGCTCCCACCGGCGCGGCGGCCGGTTCGCAGCGCAGCTCCCAGCCTCCGAACAGCGCCGTCCCGGGCACCGGCAGCGTGACCGGCGCGGGCGGCTCCTCCGGCGGCGACGAGCGCTCGGCGCGCAGCACGCCGTACTCGGCGACGGCGCGGATCCCGCCGCCGAGGTCGAGCAGCGCCGTCCCCTCGCGCCGCAGGCCGGCGACCGCCTCGGCGCGCCGCGCGGCGCCCGGCACCGGCCGCCCGGCGGCGAGGTCGGCGAGCCGCTGGACGACCAGGCGCCGCAGCGCCGGCTCCAGCTCGGCCAGCCGCGCGAGGGCGATCGAGCGCCCGCGCGGACCGCCCAGCTCGGCCGCGACGAGCGCGTCGAGCACCTCCGCCTCGTCGCGCAGCAGCTCGGCCGCGCGCAGCACGTTCGCCTCCGCCGCCGGATGGATCGCGCGCAGCGCCGGCACGAGCGCGTGCCGGACGCGGTTGCGGGCGTAGCCGTCGCTCTCGTTGGTCACGTCGTCGCGCCAGGCGAGGCCGCGCTCGACGCACCACGCGGTCGTCTCCTCGCGCGTCAGCTCCAGCAGCGGCCGCACGAGGCTGCCGTCGCGGGCGCGCATCCCGAGCAGCGCGCGGCGGCTCGGCGAGGAGGCGAGCCGGTAGAGGATCGTCTCGACCTGGTCGCTGGCGGTGTGGCCGCTCGCGATCGCGGCGCCGCGCGGGAGCGCGAGCCGCGCGGCGGCGGCGTAGCGGACGTCGCGCGCCCACGCCTGGAGGTTGCCGGGGCCCTCGGGCCGGCGCGGGCGCTCGACCGACAGCTCGACTCCGAGCGCGTCGCAGAGCGCGAGGCAGTGACGCTCGTCGGCGTCGGCGTCGTCGCGCAATCCGTAGTTGACGTGGATCGCGGCGACCGCGGGTGCGCCGGCGAGCAGCACCGCGAGGTCGAGCAGGCAGACCGAGTCGCGTCCGCCCGACAGCAGCACGACGACCGGAGCGCCAGGGGGCAGCAGCCCGCCGGCGCGGACCCGCTCGAGCACCCGGTCCGCCGTCACGTGGCGAGCTTAGTCCCGCGCGCGGGCGAGGAACAGCTCGGTCGACTCGGCGAAGCCCTTCAGCCGCACCTCGCCGATCCGCGTGAAGCGCAGGTGCGGGCCGGCCAGCTCGACGATCGGCCGCGTCGCCAAGACCTCCCCGGCCCCGGAGCGCGCCGCGACGCGCGCGGCGAGGTTGACCTCGCGCCCGTAGTAGTCGCCGTCGCGGTAGATCGTCGCGCCCCAGTGGACGGCGATCCGCGGGCGCGGGCGCTCCGTGAACAGCTCCTGGAAGCCGACCGCCCAGTCGACCAGCGCGCCGCCGTCGCTGCCGACGACCATCACCTCGTCGCCGATCGTCTTGATGATGCGCGCGTCGTCGGGGAGCGTCAGCTCGACCGCCGAGACGAACCGCTCGACCGCGTCGACCGCCTCCTCCTCCCCCACCTCCTCGGTCAGCCGCGTGTAGCCGGCGAGGTCGCCGAACGCGATCGCGACGCGCAGCCGCCCGAGGTCGCCCATCTCGCCGTCGCCGGCGGCCTCCATGTGCCCGATCACGTCCTGCTCGAGGAAGTGGCGCAGGAAGCGGCGGTGGACCTGGTCCATCATCGGCGACGCGAGCGGCAGCAGCCCGCGCGCGAGCTGCTCCATCTGCTCGGCCATCTCCAGCCCCGGGACGCCGTCGCGCATCAGCGGCTCATGGACGTAGAGGTGGAAGAGGCGCACCTCGGCGTCGGCGATCTGCTGGAGCGCCTGACCGTAGACGCGCACGAGCTGGAGGAAGGCGACGAGCGGGAAGCCGGCGTCGAGCTGGCGGGCGGCCTGGCGCAGGAGCGTCAGCTCCTCCTCCGGGATCACGTCGACGGCGCGCACGTTGTAGCCGAGGGAGGCGAGGATCCGCTCGATCAGCGCCGGCTCCAGGCCGGTCTCGCGGGCCGCCTGCTCGAGCGTCACGCCGTCGCCGACGCTTGGCGGGAACAGCTCCTCGACGTAGCCGAAGGCGAGC
>JAATFK010000680.1 GCA_015655225.1 Solirubrobacterales bacterium
ACCGCGAGCGGCTCGGTCGCGATCCGCTCCTCCCGCAGGTAGTCGTTGAAGCGCGGCAGGCCGACGTCCAGCAGCTCGCGCGCGGCGGCGAGCGCCTGGACCGCGTGGTCGGGCCGCTCCAGCGGCGCGCCGAAGACCGCCAGGACGCCGTCCCCCTGATAGGAGACGACCGTGCCGCCGTGGTCGAAGACGGCCGCCGAGACCAGTTCGAGATAGCGGTTGAGGACCGCGATCACCTGCTCGGCGTCGAGCCGCTCGGCGAGGGTCGTGAAGCCGCGCAGGTCGCAGAAGAGGACGGTCGCCTCGACGCGGCGGCTGTCGAGCCGCAGGACGCCGCCGTCGCGGCGCAGCAGCTCCTCGACGACCTGCTTCGGGACGAAGCGCTCGAACGCGGTCCGCGTGCGCCGCTGGTGGCGCAGCTCGGTCGCATACGTGAGCGCGACGGCACCGGCGGTCCCGAGCACGAGCGCGAGCAGCGGCACGGTGACCGGGACGATCGTGCCGCTGTCGAACGCGAGCTGCGCGCCGCCGAGCAGCGCGACGGCACCGAGCGCGCCGGCGGCGAGGCCCCAGGCGAGCGCGCGGTCGCGGCGCCCCGGGAGCGTCGCGAGCGGCGCCACGAGGGCGGCGGCGAGGACGAGCAGGACGCCGACGACGCCCGGCGCGTCGCGCAGCGGGTAGTCGTGCAGCACGGTCTCGATCGCGTCGGCGTTGACCTCGGGTCACGACATCAGGCCGCCGGCGGCGGTCGCGTGGACGTCCTGGAGGCTCGGCGCGGTCGCGCCCACGACGGCGATCCGGCCGGCCACCCGGCGCGGGTCGAACGTGCCGTTCACGACGTCCGCGAACGAGATCGAGGGGACGGTGCCGTCGGGGCCGGGGAAGTCGATCGGCCGCTCGGGAGCGTCCGGGTCGCCGCCCGCGGCGAGCACCGCGAACTGCGTCAGGCGCGCGTCGTAGCGCGGCTGGAGGCGGCGCATCACGCCGTCGGAGTCGACCGGGAAGAGCGCCCAGCCGAGCCGGCCGCCGCTGCGCTCCAGCCGTGGCTGGCCGCCGAGCACGGCCCCCTCGCCGTCCGGCCGCGCCTCGGCGGTCCCGAGCACGACGCGCGGGTCGGCCGCGGCCCTCAGCAGCGCGCGGTCGCCGCGCGCGCTCGCGGAGGGCTCGGAGAACTGCACGTCGTAGGCGACCGTGCGCGCGCCGGCGGCGAGCAGCCGCTCGATCGCTCTCGCGTGCAGCGCGCGGGGGAAGGGCCACTGGAGCTTCAGCCGGCGGAAGCTGGCGGGATCGATCGCGACCACGACCACGTCGCGCGGCGGCGGCTGCGTCCCGCGCAGCGCGAACCGCTCGTCGACCGTCTTCGATTCCAGCTCGCCGAAGAGGCCAGCGACGGCGACGCCCCCGGCGACCGCGGCCGCGACGGCGGCGACCGCGAGCGTCCGCAGCGCCCGGCTCGGGGTCACGCGCATGGACGCGAGTGTCGCGCATCCGACACGCTTCGTGCCGCGTCTGCGACAGTCCGGCGGAAATCAACGCGCCAAGATCGAGTCCATGCTCCCGACACGCCGCCTGCTCGCCCCGCTGCTCGCCGTCCTCGGCGCCGCGCTCGCGACCGTGCTGCTGCTCGTGCCGGGCGTGCGCGGCGCCGGTCCCGCGACGCGGATCGACAGCGTCGCGGGCGGGAGCGCCGGGTTCACCGGCGACGGCGGACCGGCGACCGCGGCGCAGCTGACCACGCCGTCCGGGATCGCGGCGCTCGGCGGCGGCGCCTACCTGATCGCCGACACGGCGAACAACCGCATCCGCCGCGTCGACGCGAACGGGACGATCACGACCGTCGCGGGCGCGGGGCCGTGCTGCGGCGCGGCCGGCAGCCGGGCGGGGGACGGGCTCGCCGCGACCGACCCGAGCGTGCGGCTGAACGCGCCGCGCGGCGTCGCGGTGCTGCCGGGCGGCGGCTTCCTGATCGCCGACACCGGCAACAACGTGATCCGCGAGGTCGACGCGAGCGGGACGATCACGACCGTCGCGGGCACCGGCGCGGCCGGCTCCGGCGGCGACGGCGACGCGCCGACCGGCGCGTCGCTGACCGCGCCGGAGGGCGTCACGGTCCTGGCCGACGGGTCGTATCTGATCGCGGACACGGGCAACGACGAGATCCGCCGCGTGGACGGCGGGATCATCAGAACGGTCGTCGGCAACGCGCTCGCGGGCGCCGGCTTCGCGGGCGACGGCGGCGACGCGGGCGGAGCGCGGCTGGACGCCCCCGGCGCGGTCGTCGCGCTCGCGGGCGGCGGCTATCTGATCGCCGACACCGGCAACAACCGCATCCGCAGGGTCGACGGGACGACGAACGTGATCTCGACGGTCGCCGGCTCCGCCGCGCCCGCCGGGTTCGCCGGAGACGGCGGGCCGGCGACGAGCGCGGCGCTCGACGCGCCCGCCGGCGTCGCCGTGCGCGACGACGGCAGCCTCGCGATCGCCGACACCGGCAACAGCCGCATCCGGACCGTCGCGACCGACGGGACGATCGCGACGCTCGCGGGGACGGGCACGGCCGGCGCGGCCGGCGACGGCGGCGCGCCCGGCGCCGCGCAGCTCGCCGCGCCGCGTGGGGTCGACGCCGACGGGACCGTGCTGCGGATCGCCGACAGCGGCAACGACCGCGTTCGCGCGATCACCGACGCGCCGCCGAACACGACGACGACGACGCCCGGGACGAGCACCACGACCACTGCGACGCTGCCCGCGACCGTGCCCGCGAGAGCGCCGCCGGGCGTCTCGCCGCCGGTCCTCGGGCGCCGCGCGGTCGCGACCCCGACCACCGGACGCGTGTTCGTCCGCCTGCCCGGCCACCGCGGGTTCACGCTCCTGCGCGCGGCCGCGAACATCCCGCTGGGAGCGGAGGTCGACACGGCCAACGGCGCCGTGACGCTCTTCTTCGTGACGACACGGGCCGGCCGGCGCGCGAGCGTGATCGCCTCCGAGGGTCGCTTCGTCGTGCGTCAGCCGGCGAAGCTCGACGGCGGCCAGCGGCCCGGCGTGCTCGTCCTCGCCGGGCCGCTCGCGGGGTGCGCGACGACGGCGGCGCGGCCGGCGCGCGGCGCCGCCCGCACCGCCCACGCCGCCGCCGCCAAGAAGGCGAAGCCGAAGCCGAGAGGCCGACGCGTCCGCACCCACGCCAAGGGCCGCATCAAGACGCAGGGCCGCTACGGCGCCGCGATCGTGCGCGGGACCCGCTGGCTGACGGTCGACCGCTGCCCGAACGACCCCCGTCCCGGCACGTTCTTCTCGACTCAGGAGGGCGTCGTCGCCGTCACCGACTTCACCCGCCATCGCACGATCCGCCTGCCGGCCGGGAAGCGCTACCTCGCCCCGGCGCCCGCCAAGCGCGCGCGCCCCCGCTAGCCGAACGCTCGCGCCCGCCGCGCCAGTGCGGCCGGGTCGAGCAGCGTCGTGCAGCCGCGCGTCAGTCTCAGCGTCCCCTGCGCCTGCTCCTCGCGCAGCACGCGGTTGACGGTCGCGCGCGAGGTGCCGGCGAGGCTCGCCAGGTCCTCCTGCGTGAGCGGGACGCTCGCGCCCGGCTCGGCCGGGCCGAACGCCGCGGCCGCGTCGAGCAGCCGGCGGCGCACGCGCGTGTCGGCGGGCACGTAGAGCGCGTCGACCAGCTGGGAGGAGAGGCTGCGCACGCGCGTCGCGAGCAACCCGATCAGCAGCGCGTCGGTGGACGGCCGCTCGCGCCGCAGCCGCTGGAAGTCGAGCTCGTGGACCGACAGCGTCTCGGCGGGCTCGAGCGCCGCGACGGTCGCGCTGCGCGGCGCGCCGGGCGTCAGCAGCGCCAGCTCGCCGAACGCGTCGCCGGGGCCGACGACGTTGAGCGTCGCGACGTCGCCGAACTCGGTCGTCACGCGGACCGCGAAGCGCCCGCGCCGCACGAGATGGAGCGTGTCGGCCGGGTCGCCGGCGTGGAAGACGACCTCGCCGGCGTCGAAGCTGCGCCGCCGGCCGCGCTCCAGGAGATGCGCGGCCTCCTCGGGCTCGACGCCGTCGAGCAGCGCGAAGCGTTCGGGCGACATCGCCGGAACGCTACACCGAAATCAGGCGGCTGCCTGCTCGGCCCAGTCCTGGTAGAGCTGCCAGTAGCGGCCCTCGGCCGCGATCAGCTCGTCGTGCGTGCCCTGCTCGATGATGCGGCCGCCGTCGAGCACGACGATCAGCGCGGCGTGGCGGATCGTCGAGAGGCGGTGCGCGATCACGATCGCGGTGCGGCCCGCGAGCAGCCGTCGCAGCCCCTGCTCGATCCGCGCCTCGGTGTGGATGTCGACGTTCGAGGTCGCCTCGTCGAGCACCAGCAGGCGGGGGTCGGCGATCAGCGCGCGGGCGAACGCGATCAGCTGGCGCTGACCGGCGGACAGCTGTCCGCCGCGCTCGCCGACCTCGGTGTCGTAGCCGTGGTCCAGCTCCCCGACGAACTCGTCGGCGCCGACCGCGCGGGCGGCCTCCTCGATCTCCTCGCGCGTCGCGTCGGGGCGGCCGAAGGCGATGTTGTCGGCGACCGTTCCGCTGAAGAGGAAGCCCTCCTGCGGCACGATCCCCATCTGCGAGCGCAGCGACTGGGCGGTCACGTCGCGCAGGTCGTGGCCGTCGATCAGGACGCGGCCGCCGGTCGGGTCGTAGAAGCGCGCGACGAGCTTCGCGAAGGTCGACTTGCCGGCGCCGGTCTCGCCGACGAGCGCGACCGTCTGGCCGGGCGCGATCCGCAGGTCGACGTCGCGCAGCGCGTAGACCTCGTTGCCGTGCTCGTCCGGCTGGCCGTAGCGGAACGAGACGTCCTCGAACGTCAGCTCGCCGCGCAGCCGGCCCAGCTCGATCGCCCCGGGGCGGTCGCGCAGGTCGGGCTCCTCATCCAGCAGCTCGAAGATCTTGTCGAGCGCGGCCATGCCCGACTGGTAGGTCGTGTAGAGCTGGGAGAGCTGCTGGATCGGGTCGAAGAAGTTGTTGAGCGCGGCGATGAAGCCGAACACGACGCCGGTGCTGGTGTCGCCGCGGATCGCCTCGTAGCCGCCGATCAGCAGGATCACGACGGTCACGACCGCCGACAGCAGCTCGACCGCCGGGAAGTAGGCGGCGTTCAAATTGACCGTCACCATGTTCGCGTCGCGGTTGGCGTCGTTCAGCTGCGCGAAGCGTCTGATGTGACGCCGCTCCTGGCCGAACGAGCGCACGACGCGGATCCCCGAGAGTGTCTCCTGGAGGTAGCCGGTGATCGCCGCGATCCGCTCGCGCGTGCGGCGGTAGGCGTCGGCCGAGCCGATCCGGAAGAGAAAGGCCCCGAACGCCAGCAGCGGCAGCGAGATGAAGGTGTAGAGCGCGAGCTCGACGTCGAAGATCAGCAGCGTCACGATCACGCCGAGCAGCATCAGCGACGACTGGAAGAGCGTCGCGATCCCGTCCTGGATCAGCTGGTCGAGCGCCTCCACGTCGTTCGTGATGCGGGAGATCACGACGCCCGCACGGGTGCGCGAGTAGAAGCCGATCGAGAGCGCCTGGAGGTGGCGGAAGAGCTGGATCCGCAGGTCCTGCAGCGCGCGCTGGCCGATCCAGCCGGTCAGGTAGGTCTGGAGGTACGTCGCCGCCCAGTAGACGACGGCGGAGACGAGGAACGCGACGACGATCCAGTCGAGCGCGGAGAGGTCGTGCTTGTTGATGCCGCGGTCGATCGCGAGCTTCGCGAGCGGCGCCGGCGCGAGCGCCGCGCCGGTCGCCAGCAGCAGCGAGGCGAACATCAGCCAGACGCGGCCGCGATAGGGGCGCAGCAGGATCACGAGGCCGCGCAGCTTGCGGCCGCGCCCGCGCGTCTGGCGCAGGCGGCGGCGCAGCTCGGCGAGCCGCTGGTCCTCGCGCGCGACGGTCGTCGCGTCGCCGAGCGCGCCGGTCGAGAGCGCGCTCGCGCCCTCCTCCCGCCGGGGGGCGGTCGGCGTGGGCGGTGTCGGCGTGGTGGAGCTCATCGGCCCGCCACCTCCTGATCGCGGGCGTCGAGCAGCAGCTCGTCCGGCGCGCCCTTCTCGACGATCTCGCGGTAGAGGCCGCCGTGCTCCAGCAGCTGCTCGTGCGTGCCGTGCGCGGCGATCGTGCCGTGCTCCAGCACGACGATCTCGCTCGCGAGGGCGATCGTCGAGAGGCGGTGGGCGATCACGAACGTCGTGCGACCCGCCATCACCTCCTGGAGGGCGAGCTTGATCTCCTGCTCGGTCGAGGCGTCGACCGACGAGGTCGCGTCGTCGAGCACGAGGATGCGTGGGTTCGCGAGCAGCGCGCGGGCGATCGCGACGCGCTGGCGCTGGCCGCCCGAGAGCGTCAGGCCGCGCTCGCCGATCAGCGTGTCGTAGCCGTCCGGGAGCCGCTCGATGAAGCCGTCGGCGCGGGCGCGGCGGGCGGCCAGCTCGACGTCCTCCCGGCTCGCGTCGGGGCGCGCGTAGG
>JAATFK010000280.1 GCA_015655225.1 Solirubrobacterales bacterium
GGTTTATGGAGCAATGAGACGGCTAATTTCAGTTCTGGGTCTTCTCCTCCTTTCCAGCGCAATCGTCTTTGCCTCGACCGCCCTGGCCGGCAAGCCCAAGGAAGGCTGGGGCTCGAACGCCGACTACATCGGCCGCTACCACGTCAAGGTGCTGTCCGGCGGCGGCAGCGGCGTCCGCAGCGGCGAACTGACGATGTTCATCCAGGAAGAATTCCCCGGCTCGGAACAACCGGCCGGAATCCTCAACCTGAGGACGAAGACCAACAACGACGTCGTCTACCTGAAGGAACTGACCCACAAGGGCAAGGAGCGCGGCGCCCTCGTCAAGGGCGGATCCTTCCTCGGCCCGACGATCGGCAAGTTCATCGGGAAATTACGCGCGCCTGGGAAGCTCGTCGCCAATGTTTCGACCAAGAGCCTCGGCACGATGGAGTTGCTCTTCACCCGTTACTCGAGGAAGCCCACCCCTTAAAGAGGAGCCCGGCACCGTGAAGTTGAAAGTCCTGCTCCTCGGCCTCACGGTCCTCGCCGCGGCAATCGTTCTCGCGGCCTGCGGCGGCGGCTCCGGTTCCTCCGGGTCGGCCTCGACCTCGGCCGAAGCGCAGGAAATCGAAGACTGGCCCCTCTTCGGCCGCGACCGCGACAACACCCGCTTCGCGACGCAGGACGAAATCGACACCTCGAACGTCGGCGAACTCGGCGAAGCGTGGAGCACCGGGCTCGGGCCCGACCAGTACCTGATGGAGTCGTTCCCCCTGGTGATCGGCGAAACCGTCTACGTGACGACCTCGACCGACGAGGTCTACGCCTTCGACGGCGCGACCGGCAGAGTCAAGTGGAAGTACGCCCCGCAGGTGAACTTCTCGCTCTCCAGCGGCGTCGGCGGCTACGGCATCAGCGTCAACCGCGGCGTCGCCGTCTCGAACGGCAAGGTCTACCTGCTGACGTTCGACGCCCAGCTGAAGGCGATCAGCGCCAAGACCGGCGAGGAGATCTTCTCCACGAGAGTCGACGACGCCAGCAAGGGCGCCTACGAGACGATGTCCCCGACCGTCTACGACGGCAAGGTCTACGTCGGCAACTCCGGCTCCGACCAGGGCATCGCCGGCTTCGTCAGAGCCTATGACGCGACCACCGGCAGACTCGACTGGACCTTCAACACGGTCCCGAGAGTCGGCACCAGCTGGCGCAGAAAGGGCACCGGCGGCGGCACCGTCTACATGGCGCCGACGGTCGACACGCAGAGCGGCCGGATCCTCGTCGGCACGAGCAACCCGTCGCCGGCGATCGTCGGCACGAGACGCCCCGGCGCCGACCTCTACACCTCCTCGATCGTCGCGCTGGACGCGAGAACCGGCAGACTCGCCTGGTACCACCAGGAGGTCGCCCACGACCTCTGGGACTACGACGCCGCGTCCCCCGTCGTCCTGTTCGACACGACGATCGACGGCAAGAGAACGCGGGTCGCGGCCGAGGCCGGCAAGAGCGGCTACCTCTTCATCCTCGACGCGGCGACCGGCAAGGACCTCTTCCCGAGACTCGCGTTCGTGAGAGAGAACCACACGCCGCCGACCACGAGAGGGACGCTCGAGTGCCCCGGTCCGCTCGGCGGCTCGCAGTACGACCCGATCGCGTACAGCCCGCGCACGAACGCGACCTACGTCTCCGGCATCGACTTCTGCTTCATCCTCAGAGTCAGCAACCAGAGACTGCCGGGCGAGTCGCACTTCGGCGGCACCCGCTCGCTGCCGTCGAACTCGAAGCCGACCGGCAGCTTCTCCGCCGTCGACATGTCGACCGGGAGATTCCTCTGGCGCCGCAAGATCGGCTCGCCGATGGGCGCGGGCGCGTCGGTGACCGCCTCCGACCTGGTCTTCACGCTCGACCAGAAGGGCAACATCTACGCGTTCGACGCGAGAACCGGCGCGACCAGATGGAAGGCCGACCTCGGCCTCGCCGGCGCCTCCGCCCCGGTCATCTACACGGTCAAGGGCACCGAGTACATCGCCGTCACGATCGGCGGCTCCGGCCTCACGTCCTCCAACAACTTCGGGCCGATCGGCGCGCGCGTCGTCGTCCTGAAGCTCGGAGGGAGAAGAATCGTCCCCGTGAAGGCACCGAAGAACCCCAGAAGCTGATCGGCGCGCGCGTGGGCTCTCGCGCCGCGGCGGCCGCGCTCGTCCTGACGCTCGCCGTCGGGGTCGCCGCTGCCGGCTGCGGCGGGGGCGGCCACGGCGGCGGCCGCACCGCCGCGCCCCCGTCACCTCACCAGCCGGCGCCGACGAGCGCCGACGTCGGCTGGAGCAGCTTCGGGGGCGACGGCGACCAGACGCGCTTCTCGCCGCTGACGCAGGTCAGCAGCTCGAACGTCGCGCGGCTCGGCGTCGCCTGGTCGTACTCCCCCGGCCCGCAGATGGCGCTGTGGGAGAGCTACCCGGTCGTCGTCGGCGACACGATGTACGTGACGACGAACACCGCCGAGGTGATCGCCTTCGACGCCGTCGACGGGCATGTGCGGTGGACCTACGCCCCGCGCGTGAACTTCCTCACCGGCTCGGTCGCGACGCAGCTGCAGCCGACCAACCGCGGCGTCGCGGTCGCGAACGGGCGCGTCTACCTCCTGACCTACGACGACCACCTCGTCGCGCTGCGCGCCTCCGACGGCCACCCGCTCTGGACCAGCGTGGTCGCCGACCCGCGCAGCGGCGCGATCGAGAGCTCGGCGCCGACCTACTGGGACGGGCGCCTGATCATCGGCAGCGGCGGCAGCGACACGGCCGGCACGCCCGGCTTCGTCGCCGCCTACGACGCGGGCAGCGGCCGGCGGCTGTGGCAGTTCCAGACGACCGCGCCGCACCACGGCGGCGGCCGCGTCTGGATGCCGCCGACGGTCGACGCCACCACCGGGATCGTCTACGCCGGCACCGGCAACCCGAGCCCGGCGCTGACGAGCGGCGGCCGCCACGGCTGCCAGGACTGGGTCAGCGGGATGGTCGCGCTCGACGGCCGCAGCGGCGCGCTCAGATGGGGCGCGCACGAGGTCTGCGGCGACGTCTGGGACTACGACGGCGGGCAGCCGCCACTGCTCTTCGACGCCCACGTCGGCGGGCAGGTCGTGCGCGCCGTCGGCCACGCCAACAAGTCCGGCAGCTACTGGATCCGCAACGCCGCGACCGGCGCGCCGCTCGCGCCGCCCCGGCAGCTGGGACCGCGGACGACGCCGCGTCCGCGGCCGACCGCGAGCGGCGCGACCGTCTGCCCCGGCGCGCTCGGCGGCGTCCCCTACAGCCCGGCGGCGCTGAGCCCGGCGACGCGGACGATCTACCAGCCGACCGTCCGCCTCTGCATGACCTACAGAGTCGGCGACCCGAACCGCACCGGCGCGCGGATCCTGCTTGGCGGCGGAACCGCGCGCGTCCCGCGCGGGACCGTCGCGCGCGGCAGCATGGTCGCGCTCGACGCCGACAGCGGGCGCGTGCGCTGGCGCCGGGAGCTGCCGGCGCCGCTCGTCGGCGGGGCGCTCGCGACCGCCGGCGGGCTCGTCTTCAGCGGCTGCGACGACGGCGAGCTCTACGCCTTCGACGCGCGCACCGGCGCGACCGTCTGGCGCGGGCGGATCGGGCTGCCGTTCGGCTCCGCGCCGCTCACCTATCGGATCGGCGGCGTGCAGTACGTCGCGATCGTGGCGGGCGGCTCGAGCGTCACCTCGGTGAGCGGGGCGCGCCCCGGCGCCAGGCTCGTCGTGCTGCGCCTCGGCGGCCGTCGATTGTCGACGCACTGACCTCGGTCAGATGAGCCTCGAACCGAAAGCCGGAGCGCTCGAATCCTGTGCTACGTTCGCCCGCATGGCTCGAAGACGCACTCTGCTAGCCACCGCGCTCGGCGCCGGCGTCGCCCTCGCGGCGACGGTCGGAATCGCGGACGCGACGACCGGCGTCGGCACCGGGCTGCCGCAGCCGAAGGTCCTCGTCGCCCCCGACATCGGCTCCCAGTTCGTCGGCAAGTTCGTGATCACGTCGATCGACCGCCGCGCGAGAATCAGCGCCGGCGAGGCCGACATGGACTACACCGAGACGCCGCACCCGTACATCATCGGGATCCTCACGACCTCGGGCTACGACAGCGGCGGACGGCAGTCGACCTTCATCGCGAACCTGTACCCGTTCAGCTTCACGAACCAGCTGCTGCACGCGGGGATCCTGAGCCAGGGCTCGAACAAGAGAATCGGCGCGCTCTCGCTGCAGCTGCCGGTCGACCCGGACATCCTGAACGGCAGAATCACGATCAACGGCGGGACCTTCGAGGTCGCGTTGAGACGGATCGACGACGACACCGACCCGACCGCCGCGCTGCCGCTCGCGAAGCAGACTAACGGGCCGCCGCCGAAGCTCAAGAAGGCGGGCCTCGGCGCGAGCAGCAAGGCCGAGTACGGGCGCTACATCCTGCAGCCGGCGACCGACGACGCCGGCACCGACTCGGGCCTCTACGCCCCGATCGTGCGGATCGCGACCGCGCTCAGCACGGGCCAGACGGTGCCCGACTCCGGCAGCCTCACGCTGTTCGGCAACATGGTGACGAGAGGCAGACCGCTCGTCCCGAGCGGGATCATCACCTTGCACCAGCCGAACTCGACCGACGTCGACTACCTGACCGACTGGAGATGGGGCGGCAAGTACCGCACCGCGGTCGTGCGGGGCGGCAGCACCGACGGTCCCGCCGTCGGCAGCTTCGTCGGGACGCTCAGCGGCGGCACCGTCAGCGGCACGCTGACGGTCGGCAAGCAGATCACCGCCGTCACCTTCAAGCGCCAAGGAAAGTAGCCCCCATGACCGCCGCCTCCGGATTCGCCGCGTTCGCCGGCGACCAGCCCCTCGCGCCCCATTCCTTCGAGCGACGTGAGCCCGGATCTCGCGACGTCTCGATCGAGATCCTCTACTGCGGCGTCTGCCACTCGGACCTGCACATGGCGCGCGGCGAGTGGGGCCCGCCCGCCTACCCGCTCGTGCCGGGCCACGAGATCGTGGGCCGCGTCACGGCCGTCGGCGAGGACGTCGCGAACGTCGCTCCCGGCGACCTCGTCGGCGTCGGCTGCATGGTCGACTCGTGCCAGGAGTGCGACTCCTGCGCCGAGGGGCTGGAGCAGTACTGCGCGAACGGCAACACGCAGACCTACGGCGGGATCGAGAGAGAGACCGGCAAGCCGACCGCCGGCGGCTACTCCGACACGATCGTCGTCAACGACGGCTTCGTGCTGCGGATCCCCGACGGGATCGACCCCGCCGCCGCCGCGCCGCTGCTGTGCGCCGGGATCACGACCTGGTCGCCGCTGCGCCACTGGAACGTCGGCCCGGAGTCGCGCGTCGGCGTCGTCGGCCTCGGCGGGCTCGGGCACATGGGCGTCAAGCTGGCGCATGCGCTCGGCGCGCACGTCGTCCTCTTCACGACCTCGCCCGGGAAGGTCGAGGCCGCGAAGGCGCTCGGCGCCGACGAGGTCGTCATCTCCACCGACGCCGAGGCGATGCGCGCGTTCACGGGCAGCCTCGACCTGATCGTCAACACGGTCGCGGTCGCGCACGACCTCGACGCCTACATCCGGCTGCTGAAGCGCGAC
>JAATFK010000610.1 GCA_015655225.1 Solirubrobacterales bacterium
CTCATCGGCGGCGTCAACGGCATCATCGTCGGCCTCGTCGCGATCACCCCGGGCGCCGGCTTCGTGAATGGCTGGGGCGCGGGCGCGATCGGCTTGATCAGCGTCATCATCGTGTACTTCGCGATGAACTACCTGAGCCGCGTGTCGTTCTTCCGCAGAGTCGACGACACCCTCGGCGTGATCTACACGCACGGCTTCGCCGGCCTCGCGGGCGGTCTCCTGGTGGGCGTCTTCGCCGACCCGAAGATCATCGAGTACATCGGCCAGGGCAGAACGTCGAGCATCTCGGTCACGGGCCTGATCCACGGCAACGCGACGCTGCTGAAGTGGCAGCTGATCGCGGGCGTCTCGGTGATCATCGTCTGCACGATCGGGACGTTCATCCTCCTCAGAATCGTCGGCATCTTCGTTCCGCTGCGGATGAGCGACAGAGACCTGGAGGAGGGCGACATCGCCGTCCACGGCCACGAGGTCTACCCGTCCGACGTCCCGTCGCTTGGCTTCCCGGCCGGCGCGCCGGCGGGAGCGGTGCTGGCGACCGGCACGACCCCCCCGGGGACGATCGCACCCTGAACTGGGCGTCGAAGACGACGCTTCCAACCGGCGGGGGGTGGCTTCGGGCTTTCCCTCCTGGGTGACCCCCCGCCTCTGTCGCCGGACGACGTCACCCGGACCGCGCCGCGATTTCCCCCTCAGCGCGGTCCGGGGGCGCCGGCGCTCGCGCCCTCGGCGCGGGCGACGTCGACGAGGATCCGCACCATCGTCGTGGCTGCCGGAGCGATCGCCACGCCACGCTCCGTGGCCACGACGACGCGGCGCGCCGGTCCGGGTGGGGAAAGCGCCCGGACCACCGTGCCCTCCCGCAGCCCGGTGAGGGCGAGTCGCGGCACCAGCGCGACCCCGACGCCGGCGGCGACGAGGCCCTGGACCGTCGCGAAGTCGTCGCTCTCGAAGGAGACGGCCGGCTCGAAGCCGGCGGCGTTGCAGAGCCGCACGACGTGCCGCGCGTAGGGGCTCGTCGCGGACGTCTGCACCCAGTGGTCGTCCTGCAGCTGCTCCAGCTCCAGCCGCTCCTCGCCCGCGAGCGCGTGGCCGCTCGGCAGCACGACCTGCAGCTCGTCCTCCAGCAGCGTCGTGCGCTCCAGCTCGCCGCCGATCGCGTCGTCGAAGCCGGGCAGCTCGAACAGCAGCGCGAGGTCCAGATCGCCGTCGCGCACGCGCGGGGCGATCACGTCCGGCTCGCCCTCGGCGAGGCTCAGCTGGACCGCCGGGTGGGCCGCCCGGAAGGTGGCGATCGCGCGCGGCATCAGGGTCGCGCCGGCGGTCGGGAACGACGCCATCCGCAGTCGCCCGCCGGCCAGCCCGAGCACGGCCGCGAGATCGCTCTCGGCGGCGTCGAGCCCGGCCAGGATGCGATCGGCGTGGGTCACCAGCACCTCGCCGGCGGCGGTCGGCCGCACGCCCCGGCGGTCGCGCACGAGCAACGTCGCCCCGGTCTCCGCCTCGAGCGTCGCGACCGCCTGGGAGACGGCCGACTGGGTGTAGGCGAGCGCGTCGGCGGCGGCCGAGAAGGAGCCCCGGCGGACGACCTCGCGCAGGACGCGGAGGCGTTGGACGTTCAACATCAGCTCAGCTTATGTCCAGGATCGAGAGGTTCATTGGCGCTGATACTCAGTTGGTGCGACAGTGTTCATACACCAATGGAAAGGAATGCGACCATGGCACCGAAGATCATCGTCTCCTACGACGGCACCGACAACGACCGCGACGCGCTTGCGCTCGGTCGTGCGCTCGCCGACGCCGGAGCTTCCCTCTCCCTCGCCTACGTCCAGCACCACTCGGACGCCGCCTCCGCCGAGGCGGACGCCCTCCTCGCCAGCGGCGCCGCCGCGATCGGCCGGCCCGACGCGGCCCGCCACGTGGTCCTGAGCGGCTCGACCGGCGACGGCCTGCGCACGCTCGTCGAGCGCGAGCACGCCGACGTCGTCGTGTTCGGCTCGGAGTACCGCACCTCCGCCGGCTCGGTCCGGCCCGGCACCTCCGCCGAGCGGATGCTCGAGGGTGGCCCCGCCGCCGTCGCGCTCGCCCCCGCCGGCCTGCGCAACGGCACCGCCGAGATCCGCACGATCGGCCTGCTGGCCGACGACCAGGGTCCCGCGTACGCGACCGCTCACGCGCTCGCCCGCGCGCTCGGCGGCCAGGTCGTCGACGCCGCCAGCGGCCCGGTCGACCTGCTGATCGTCGCCTCCCGCCCGGAGGCCCCGGCCGGCCGCGTCGCCGTCAGCGCCGCGACCGCCTACGCGATCGAGACCGCCCGCAGCGCCGTGCTCGTCGTCCGCAGCGACGTCGCCGTCGCGTTCACGGCGCAGGGCGCCGCGAGCACGACCAACACGATCGCCTAGAACATCACCCCGGCCTCGCGCAGGCGCTCGGCGAGCGCCGGCGCGCCGTCCGGGGTGAGCGTCACGGCTCCGGCGTCGCGCACAGCGGCCGGAGCCGTTCGTCCGGGCGGCAGCGCGACGACCGCGCGCGGCCCGAACGCGCCGAGCGCGAGGCCGACGTCGAGCCACCAGTCGATGTCGCCCGCGGTCGTGACCCCGCCCGCGTCGAGGGCGACCATGACGGCCGCCGGCAACGTCGTGCCGCCCGTCTGCCGCGTGATGATCGCGGCCCGCAGCGGCGCCCACGCGGCGCTCGGGAGCCCGAGTCTCGCCAGCAGCTCACGGGCCGCCGAGGCCGCCTCCGGGCTCTCCGCCAGCATCGCGACCGTCGGGCGCTCCGCCGCGGCCGGCAGCATCGCTCCGCTGCCGCCGCCGAGCATCGCCTGCGCGGCCGCCGCTCCCTCCAGGACGGGCGTCGAGTCGAGCAGTTCGCGCGTCACCGGCGTGCCCTTGCGCTGGGCGTTCGTCCAGCCCTGGCTCATCGCCAGGTCCGGGCTCTCCAGGCGCGGTCCCTCGAGCACGATGATCTTGCTGTCCTCGGGCTTGAAGCCCTTGTCGCCCAGCTCGATCCGCCGGTTTGCGACCCACGGGAGGAGGATCTGGCGGCGCAGCTCGTCGAGCTCGAGGTTGAACGCGCGGGCGACGTGATGGCCGCGCTGCAGTTGCACGTGGTAGGGCACGGCGCCGCATCCTACGCGCGAACCTTGACACGTCACTGGTAAGGTTGGTCGCGCTGATGGACGCGCTCACGATCCACGAGGCGGCGGAGACGACCGGCTGGTCGCCTCGCATGCTTCGCTACATCGAGCGCAGCGGCCTCGTCGCGCCGGCGCGCTCGGCCTCCGGCTACCGCCTCTACGGCGCGGCCGAGCTGCAGCGTCTGCGCACCCTGCGGGAGCTGCTGCAGCACCACGAGCTGAACCTGTCCGACCTCGGCTTCGCGCTGCGCCTCGAGCGCGAGGCGGAGCTGCGCGACGCGATCGAGGAGTGGCTCGCGTCCGAGCCCCACCGGCCCGACGGCGTCGCCGCCGCCGACTGGCTCTCGTGGGAGCAGGACAAGCACGAGAAGCTGCTCGCCATGTCGTCGGCGCCGGCCGACGGCACCGCCACGCCCACCAACCACGTCACGGAGATGTCCCAAGCATGACCGCACTTTCCAGCGTCACCGACTTCAAGGTCGCCGACCTCTCGCTGGCCGACTTCGGCCGCAAGGAGATCCAGCTGGCCGAGCACGAGATGCCGGGCCTGATGTCGATCCGGCGCGAGTTCGCCGAGCAGCAGCCGCTCAAGGGCGCGCGCATCATGGGCTCGCTCCACATGACGATCCAGACGGCCGTGCTGATCGAGACGCTGACGGCGCTCGGCGCCGAGGTCCGCTGGGTCTCCTGCAACATCTTCTCGACGCAGGACCACGCCGCCGCAGC